>JAYUWQ010000034.1:0-5839 GCA_043753485.1 bacterium | reverse complement strand
CTGAGCCGTTGCCGGGGCCCTCGGGCGAGCAAGGCATTGGAAGGATCGCGGGAAACGAGGTCCGCCGGGGCGCGGCTGGTCTGTGCATAGGTAGCACTCAGGGCGACCTCGCGGAGGAATTTCTTCACCGACCAGCCATGCTGCCAGGTGAGCCGCAGGGCCACCGGTCTATCCGCCCCAGCCGGAGGGCGTGTGGAATACCGTCTACAGCGGGCAAACCTGGAAAACCTCGGAAGGGGAGGATCGCTACCGCCGTGCCATCTACACTTATGTGAAACGGACCAGTGGTTATCCCGGCTTCCTGGCGTTCGATGCGCCCGCCCGCGATTTATGCAGTGCACGGCGGTTGCCGACCAATACGCCGCTCCAGGCGCTGGTGACCTTGAACGACCCGGCTTACCTAGAAATGGCCATGGCCCTGGCGCGGCGGGTGTCGCGTGATGGCGGCACGGTGGAGGATCACATTACCCGGGCCTGCCAGCTGATCACCCTGGATCCTCCTCCCGCCGGACTGTTGACGGCCCTGACGAAACTCCATGCCGGCGCCTTTGCGGACTATCAAGCCAAACCGGACACGGCGGCGGCCCTTGGCGGCACGCCCGAAGCGGCGGCGCTTACTTTGGTCGCCAATACCCTGCTCAACACCGACCTCGCTTTGAACCGATGATCGATCATCCTCTTTTGAATCCCACGCGCCGCCATTTCCTCAGGAATGGTTCGCTCAGTCTCGCTGGCCTGTGGTTGGCCAGCCAGCCGCAGGCCAGCGCAGCCGGTGCCGTTCTGGCGAAAGACCCGGCGCATCCATGGAAGCCGGCCGAGCCCCATTTTCCGGCCAAAGCCAAACGCGTGATATACCTGCACATGGCCGGCAGCCCCAGCCAGTTGGAACTCTTTGATTACAAGCCGGAGCTTCTCAAGCTCGATGGCAAAGACTGCCCGCAGTCCTTCCTCGCGGACAAGCAGTTCGCTTTTATCCAGGGGGTGCCGAAGATGCTGGCCAGCCAGTATCCCTTCCAGCAGCACGGCCGGAGCGGGCAGTGGATTTCCGACCGCCTGCCATTTCTCGCCGGGCATGCCGATGATTTGTGCATCGTGAAATCGATGTATGCCGATCAGTTCAATCATGGTCCGGCGCAGCTCCTCATGCACACCGGGTCACAGTCGCCGGGAAACGCCAGTTTTGGGTCCTGGGCGACTTACGGCCTCGGTTCGGAAAACGACAACCTGCCGGGATTTGTGGTCCTCACCAGTGGGGGGAAGAATCCGGATGCGGGCAAGAGTGTCTGGGGAGCCGGTTATCTGCCCAGCGTCTATCAAGGCGTGCAATGCCGCTCTGCGGGGGAGCCTGTGCTCTTCCTCCAGGATCCTCCCGGGATCGACCGCAGCCAGCGCCGCCGGAGTCTTGATGCCCTGGCGGAAATCAATGCCCTGACTGCGGCCCAGGTGGGTGATCCGGAAACGGTCACCCGGATTGCTCAGTATGAAATGGCTTTCCGCATGCAACTGCACTCGTCAGAAGCCTTTGACCTGGGCAGGGAACCGGCCGGGGTGCATGAACTCTATGGCACCCAGCCGGGCAAGGAATCCTTCGCCAACAATTGTCTGCTGGGCCGCCGCCTCGTGGAACGCGGCGTGCGCTTTATCCAGCTTTTTGACTGGGGCTGGGACAGCCATGGGGCGAGCCAATCGGAAGCGTTGAATCATGGATTCAAGGACAAGTGCCAAAGTGTGGACCAGGCCTGCGCAGCCCTCCTGACGGATCTGCAGCGGCAGGGGCTGTTGGAGGATACCCTCGTGATCTGGGGGGGCGAGTTCGGGCGCACTCCCATGCGGGAAAACCGTCAGGGTCAGGAGATGGCTTTCATTGGCCGCGACCACAACCCGGGGGCTTTCACCCTCTGGATGGCTGGAGGCGGCGTGAAAGCCGGCCTGTCCTACGGATCGACCGATGAAATGGGCTACCAGGCCGTGGTGGACAAGGTCAGTGTCCACGACTTCCACGCCACCGTGCTGGCTTTGCTGGGCTTCGATCACCTGCGTTTCAACTACCCCATCAACGGCGTTCCGATGCGGCTGAGTAATGTGACCAAGCCGGGCAGCAAGCCGGTGCCGGGTCTGATGGCGTGAGGGCCGGGTTTGCGTCAGACAAAGCGGTGCGCTTGCCTGATGGCGGCGGCATGGCAGCGTAGCCCCATGAAAGCAGGATTTTTGGATAAGCTGATCGCCCGCCTCGACCGGGTCGGACCGGGTGAGGTGCAGGGTTTGCTCCAGAAACTAATCAGGGAAAAGGGATTCTTTGAGCAGGTGTTCGAGGTCCTGGAGGAAGGGGTGATTATCTGCGATCCGCAGGGTGTGGTGACGTTTGTGAATCGGGCGGCCTGTGGGTTTTATGGCATGGATCACGAAACTTCAGCCGGGCGACCGTTGGAGGAACTGGTGCGGGGGGTGTCGTGGGAAATACTGACGCGGCGGCGGGAGGTGGTATCGCGGGACATGGAGGTGTTTTATCCTGAGAAGCGCTATTTGAATTTTTACTTCCGGCCGATCGATGACGGGGAGCCGGGCGCGGCGCCGCTGGGATATGTCATGCTGGTGCGGGACATCACGCAGACACGCCGCGTGGCCGAGGAGCAGATCGAGAGCGAGCGGCTCAATGCCCTGACGGTGCTGGCGGCAGGGGTGGCGCATGAGATTGGCAATCCTCTGAACTCGCTGAATATTCATCTCCAGTTGTTGGAAAAGAAACTGAAGAAGGTGGATGGGGCCGTGTATGAGAGTGTGAGGGGCCAGATGGAGGTGGCGCGCGCGGAGATCAAACGGCTGGACTTCATCATTGAGCAATTCCTGGGCGCGATGCGGCCGGTGGCCCCTCGCTTTGAACTGACCGATCTGAACCGGGTGGTGGAGGAAGCGGCGACCTTCCTGGCTCCGGAACTGAAGGACCGGCGGATCACCACCCGGCTATTGCTGCATGATGGGTTGCCGCTGGTGCGCCTGGATGCGGCGCAGATGAAGCAGGCGCTGTATAACTTGATCAAGAATGCCTCGCAGGCCATGGGCACGGGCGGTTCCCTGCGGATCGGGACGGAACTGACGGATTACGATGTGGTGATCCGGATCGAGGATTCAGGAAAAGGCATGAGCCCGGAGACCGTGGCCCAGATGCATCAGGCATGGTTCACCACCAAGAAGACGGGAAATGGCCTTGGGATGCTGATCGTGCGCCGGATTGTCAGGGATCACGGCGGGGAATTGTCCGTGCAGAGCGGGGAAGGGCAGGGCACCACGGTGAGCATTGCCCTGCCTCGGCAGGCGAGGGCGGCGCGCTTCCTGGAGTCCGGTGAAGGTGAGTCTCCGCGCCGGAAGCCGGATGAAGTGATTGATGTGTGACTGGCGGGCGTAACCGCAATTTTTCCTGACTGATGCGAACGCTTTTCAAATGGATCTTCCGGCTGCTGGTAATGCTACTTCTGTGGGTGGCTGGCGTGGCGTGGTATATCAATGATTTCGCGGGTCAGGATGAGACCCGCAAAGCCGATGCCGCCGTGGTGCTGGGCGCGGCGGCCTGGGACCGGAAACCCTCTCCAGTGCTGGAGGCACGGTTGAATCACGCGCTCGACCTTTACAAAACAGGGAAGGTCAGGAAGCTCATCTTTACCGGCGGCTTTGGCGACAAGGCCGCCATGGCTGAGAGCGAGGTCGCACGGGACTACGCTATCGCCCACGGCATTCCCAGGAAGGACATCCTGATCGAGACTGCCTCCCACTCCACCCGTGGCAACGTCTCCGAAGCCGCCCGCCTCATGCGGGGGAAAAAGCTGCTGTCCTGCCTGCTGGTCAGCGACCCCATGCACAGGCGCCGCGCCGTCCGTATGTTCCGCGATGCCGGCGTGCCTTGCTTCTCCTCCCCTACCAAAACCAGCGCCTACGTCTCCTGGTCCGCGAAGGCGGGCTTCCTTGCCCGCGAGGTGGTCTTTTTTACTGGTTATCCGGTGGCCGGACGGTGAGGGCTGATGAGGCTGGATTGTGCCATTCCCTGACGGAAAATCCTTTAGAGGGCAGAGGCAACCGGAAGCTTGGCACCGCCGGTAAAGGCACCCAGAATGTGGCGGGCCTGGGCAGCGTCGAGGGCGATTTGGGCTTTGAGGGCTTCGAGTGAGTTCATCTTCATTTCGTCGCGCAGACGTTGGATGAAGCGGACTTCCATGCCTTGGCCGTAGAGGTCGCCGGTGTGGTCGAAGAGGTGGACTTCGAGTTGACGTTGCGGGACACCGTCGTGCTCAACAGTCGGGCGGAGACCGAGATTGGCGACGCCGGTAAAACGCTGGCCGCTGACGGCGGTTTTGACCGCATAGACCCCGATGGGGGGAAGTTGTTCGGCTTCCAAAGCGAGGTTGGCGGTGGGGAAGCCCAACTTACGGGCGAGTTGTCGGCCTTGGATGATGGTGCCGTGGACCGAGTAGTCGCGACCGAGGAGACGGGCCGCCGCGGGGAAGTCACCACGCTCGACCGCGAGGCGGACCCGGGTGCTGCTGACAGGTTCCTCCGCGACGATGACGGGGGCGACGCCGTGGACCTGGAAGCCGAGGGTTTTTCCCAGAGTAGTGAGGGTTTCCAGGTTTCCGCTGCGGCCTTTGCCGAAGGCCCAGTTATAGCCCACAGTGATGCTGCCGAGCGGGCGAGAGGCGGCGGCGAGGGTGCAGATGAAGGTTTCCGGAGTGAGGCTGGCGAGGGCGCTATCAAACGGGATGATGAGCAGGTGGGTAACGCCGAGTTGGGTGAGGATGAGGCTTTTGTGGTGTATGGAAGTGAGCAGGCGCGGCGCGGTTTCAGGGCGCAGAAACTTCATGGGATGCGGATCGAAGGTGGCGATGACCGCGGTGCCACTATCCGATTCGGCCGCAGTCTGGGCACGGCGGATGACTTCCTGATGCCCGATGTGCACGCCATCAAAAAACCCGATCGCAAGATGCACCGGGCCGGGCAGGGCGGTGAGGTCGGCGATGCTGTGGAGGGTTTTCATGGCAGCAGGTCAGGCAGGGAAACTACGGGAGGAAGGCAGGTCTTATTTTCCCATGGAGTCCGGGCAGGGGATTCCGTGCGGTTTTCCGTTTCTCAGACACCCCGCAGGCGGCTGACGTCGCGGAGGGAGAGGAGGCGGGCGAGCAGTTCCTCCCGGGGAAGGGTCTTGAGTTCCTCGAAGGTGGTGGATTTGGTGAGATCGAACTTGCCGCTGCGGGTGCGGCGGAGGGCGGCCATGTGGGCGTGGGTGCCGAGGGCTTCGCCGAGATCGTGACAGTAGGTGCGGACGTAGAAACCTTTGCTGCAAACGACGCGGAATTCGATGTCAGGCAGGTTGATGCCTTTGATCTGGTGGTGGAAAACGGTGACGAGGCGTTTTTCGCGTTCGATCTCGATGCCCTGACGCGCAAGTTTGTAGAGGGCGACGCCGTCCTTTTTGATGGCGCTGACCATGGGGGGGAGTTGATAGAAGTCGCCGCGGAATTGGCTGAAGGCGGCCTCGATCTGCTCCGGGGTGAAGGCGGGGACTTCGGCGGTGGCGATGGCTTCGCCCCAGGCGTCCTGGGTGGTGGTGGAGGAGCCAAGACGGCAGATGCCTTCGTATTCCTTTTCCTCTGCCATGAGGAGGTCCTGGATTTTGGTGGCGCGGCCGACCACGAGGATGAGGAGGCCGGTGGCGTTGGGATCAAGGGTGCCACAGTGGCCGATTTTTTTTGTCCCAAGGGCGCGCCGGGCGACGGCGACGACATCGTGGGAGGTCATTTCCGGGCCTTTGTCGACCAGCAGGACGCCGTCGATTTCAGGATCAGGAGAACGT
>JAYUWQ010000033.1:0-5841 GCA_043753485.1 bacterium | reverse complement strand
CCCCGTCCCCGTGCTGGGTGAAGGTGCGCGGCGTGCCCATCAGTTTAGGTACCCCGCTGGTGAAGGCGAAGGTTTTGCCCTTCACGAATTCGTCAGGCGCATTCTGGCCGTTCCGCTTCACCAGCTCCGGTTTGTAGTCGAAGATATCGAGGTGCGGCGGTCCCCCTGACATATGCAGGTAGATGACCCGTTTCACCCTGGCCGGTGCCGGCGCCGGTTTGGTGGCAAAGGGATTCACCACCGGGGCGGAGGCGGAAGCCTGGCCCAGCAGGGCTTCCAGCGCGATGGCACCCACGCTGAATTGCCCCGCGCTGCGCAGAAAATGACGGCGGGTTTGTTGCTGGAGGGTCTCGAGATGCGGATCCATAGGGTTCAGCGTTTCATCAGGGTTTCGTCGAGATTCAGCAGCACATTGGCCACCACCGTCCAGGCGGCAAGTTCGGCAGGGTCGGCTCCGGGCGGCACCGGTCCAAGGGGATCGGTCGCCATCTCCATGGCCTTTTTGGCATCCTGACGGTAAACCGCGAGGGCTTCCTCCCGCAGGGCCAGCAGCCGCTGCCCTTCGCTATCGGAGGGGCTCCGGGCCAGCACCAGCAGGTAGGCATTCCGGAGGACTTCCTCCGGCGGCGCCGGTTTCGCGGTGAGGCGGCGGGCGAGGGCTTGGGCGGTCTCCACAAAGACGGGATCATTCAAGGTCACCAGCGCCTGCAGGGGCGTGTTCGTCTGGCTGCGGCGCAGCGTGCAGGTCTCCCGGCTGGGGGCGTCAAACGTGGTCATCGAAGGGTAGGGGCTGGTGCGCCGCCACTCGGTGTAGAGCCCCCGGCGGACGCGGTCCTCCCCGGTGGAGGTTTGCCAGTCGAGTCCGCCCCCGAAGGCGGCCGACAGCCCCCGGTTGGGCCGGGCGGGCCGCACTGGCGGGCCATACATTTTGTGGGAGAGCAGACCGCTCACGGCCAGCGCCTGGTCCCGCACCATTTCCGCCGAAAGCCGCAGCCGCGGGCCGCGGGCCAGCAGCCGGTTGTCAGGATCGCGCTCTGCCATCCCCGGCTCCACCCGGGAGGACTGACGGTAGGTGGACGAGGTCACCAATAACTTGAGGAACTGTTTCAGATCCCATTTGCCGCGGACCAATTCCGTGGCCAGCCAGTCGAGCAGTTCCGGGTGCGTGGGCAGATCGCCCTGGGTGCCGAATTCCTCACTGGTCCGCACGATCCCGATCCCGAAAAGGGCTTCCCAATAACGGTTGGCGATCACCCGCGGGGTGAGGGGATTGTCGTCGCTGACCAGCCAGCGGGCGAGGGTCAGGCGGTTCGCCGGAGCCCCCGGGGGCAGGGGATGAAAGGCCGCCGGCACCCCTTCGGCCACTTCATCGCCGAGGGCCTGCCAGTTGCCGCGCAGTTGCACATGGGCCTTGCGGCGCTGGTCCGGCGGCAGGTCGCGGAAGACCGGCACCGTGACGGGAGGCATGGCCTCCAGTAGTTTTCTCGTTCCGGCGATGAGGTTCCGGTCCGGCTCCAATTCCCGGGCGATCTCCCTGACATAAAACCCGGCCAGCTCCTGCTGCTGGGCGGCGGTCCGTTGGGCGGCAGGGATGGCGAGGGTCTGGGTGGTCGCGCCAGGCAATTGTCCCCACGCAGCAGCCCGTGGATCGGCGGCGGTGGCCAGCCGGAAGCGTCCCAGCGTATGGTTGGGATGGGCAGACTGCTGCTCGATGGTGACGATCAGTTTCGAGCCCGCCGGCAAATCCAGCGGGGCTCCCGCGGTCAGGGTCAGGGTATGCGCCTTGCCCGCGCTGCCGCCAATGGCCCAGCCGGGCTGCGGTCCCCGCGGTTTTTTGCGTTTGGCCGGGGGCGTGCCGGTGAGGACCGCGTCCTCCGCAAAATCCGGCTGCACATAGTCCGCGGTGGCATCGGTCAGGGGAATCTCGCGTTCCCCGCTCAGGGAGAAGGCCACCTGGGCTTCCGCGGGATTGCCCGCCTTTTCCCAGACCGGTTGGCGCTGTTCATTGAGCGCCACGATGCGGAATCCGCCGAGGCGCTCGCCCGCTTCCGCCCGATTCCAGACCACGATGCGGTCGATGCCCTGCAGGGACTTCAGGTCCACTTCCCACCAAGGATCGTCCGTGTTGGCGCCGGTGTGGGAGACCGAGTTCTGATCGTATTGCGGCGCCGTATTGCCATCATTGGCGCGGCCCGCGACGGCGTCCGCATAGGTGGATTTCTGGGAAGCCACGCCTTGGGTGGCAATGTTCCGGCCACCGCTGAAGACCTGCACCTCGGCGAGTTGGAGCAGCTTTTCCTTGCCGGGCAGTTCGATGCGGATGAAGCGGGCAGTGGGGGCTGGGGAGTTGTCAGGCGGACGCAGCGCCGCGCTCACCCGCGTGACCACAAAATTGCCTCCCGCGTGTCCCGGGCCCTGGCCAGGCAGGGAGTCGTGGGGCAGGGCTTCCAGCCGCAGCGCCGCCAGGGTCCTGTTGCCGGTTAGGGGAACCTCCACGGTGTAAGTGTCCTTCGCCGCCGTCGCCGCCACCGCGATGGTGCCGTCCGCTTCCAGGGTCAGGGTCAGTCCGGCCGCAGACTTCAGGGCCGCCGGGGTGAGGGTTTGCCATTCCATCGGCGTGGACCAACTGGCAATCCATTGGTCGGTGCCCGCTTTCAGTTCCGGGGCCGGGGACTGGAACTTCGCCTCCAGCGTCGCCAGGCTAGCCTCCAGTTTCGCCCGCTCCGCTTTTTGTTCCCCGGTGAAAAACGAATGCAGCGGCGACTCGTCACGCCGGTCCGCGTCGCTGGTGTTATTGAGAAAGGCAAACACCTGGAAATACTCCTGCTGGGTAATCGGATCGTATTTGTGGGTGTGGCACTGGGCACAGGCCATCGACGTGCCCATCCACACGCCCATGGTGGTGTTCACCCGGTCAATGACTGCGGCATTGCGGAACTCCTCATCATTGGTGCCGCCTTCACTGTTGGTCATCGTATTGCGGTGAAACGCTGTGGCGATGAGCTGGTCCTCGGTGGGGGCCGGGAGCAGATCACCCGCGATTTGCTCCACCGTAAACTGATCAAAAGGTTTGTTGTCGTTGAAGGACCGGATCACATAATCGCGGAAGGCCCAGATGGTCCGCGACGGGTCATCGGAATACCCGGCGGAGTCGGCATAACGGGCCAGATCCAGCCAGAGCCGGGTCCAGTGTTCGCCATAGGCGGGAGACGCCAGCAAACGGTCGATCAGCCGCCCGTAAGCTTCCGGCGTGGTGTCTTGGACAAAGGCCGCCACTTCCTCCGGCGAAGGCGGCAGGCCGGTGAGATCGAGGGACGCCCGGCGGATCAGGGTGGGGCGGTCCGCTTCCGGCTGGGGTTTCAGGTTTTCCCGCCCGAGGCGGTCGAGGATGAAGGCATCCACCGGATGAATCCCGGCCTGCGGGGGATCGACCCTGACCGGTTTTTCATAGGACCAGTGTTTGGAAAACGCGGCCCCAGCCTTGATCCAGGCGGAAACCCGTTCCACCTCTGCGCTGGTGAAGCGTTCCCCGGCCTTGGGGGGCGGCATCAGATCGTCAGGATCATGGGTGGTGAGGCGCGCCAGCAGCTCGCTCTGCTCCGGGTGGCCCGGCACCACCGCTTGGTGGCCCCCCAGATCCATCAGGACCCCTTCGAGCGTATCCAGGCGCAGTCCCCCGTTGTTTTTAGGCCCGCCTTTGCGCTCATGTTCATCCGGCCCGTGACAACGGAAGCAGCGGTTGGAGAGCAAAGGACGGATGTCCTGATTGAACGAGATGGCCGGGGGGGCCGCCTGTCCGGGCGAGCCAGCCAGCACCGCCGCCAAGGACATTAGGAATGGGAGTGTGGGGTTCAAGAAAAAGGGGAGTTGTCCCGGGATGGATACACCCCGGCCGGGCACATTCTTTTAGCCCATCGCATTTTTCCCGGCCTGCGGGACCAGGGATGGCATGGGAGGGCGTGTGAAACCGTCACTTTCGGGACGCGGCCGACTCCACCGGGCCGCCGCATCAGACGGGCAAGTGCCCGGAAGCCTTTCCCAGGGCGCACGGCCGTCCGTGAACCGTTCAACACCCCCTGTCATCGGGGCTGCCCAATGATGACCATAGTCATCAGGCGTTTCCGGTTCATTTGGTTTTAGGTGGTTGGGCAGTCTGCTTTTGAGGTTGGACTTTCCGGAGCTCGTAGCGGGTTCCCGCGGCTTCAAAGCTCAGCGGTGTCTCCTCGGCATCGTCACCTATCGTGGCCAGGGTCAAGGTCCCGTCCTCTATCCTGAAGATGGCGCGGACAACTTGGCCGATGCTGCTGTCCTGTGATGGTGGACAACTTTTGATGGTGGCGTGTAACTGCTTTGGGACTTTGCCTGCCGGAAGTGACATGGAGGTCTTAAACCAAAAGTTAGTGTCCCGGTGAAAATCGAGTGAATGGCCGGTGATCGTGATGGTGACTTTTTGCTGCTCCTTATCGCCCACCTGGACTCCCTCCCATGTTCCTTGGAGAGGTTGCAGTTCTGCTGCGATTGGTTGATTTGCAGCACCTTCGGCTTTGGCGGTGGGTTGTCCGCCTGCGTGAGCGATGAAAGGGGCCATGACGCAAACAATGGTGATGATATGTCGAAATCGTTTCATAGCTTCAAGCGTCAGGCGGCTGGCTGCACAGGGTGGTTGAACGGGTTCGCTGCGCTCAAGCGCTGCGCGGGCGGGCGGGTTGGGGCGTGAAGGAGGGGAGTTGCCATGGCTTCGGCAGGTGGGAGATGGCAGGCCCAGGAAAAAGCATCTGTTGAACTGTCCTGCCCGGTTGTTTCACTTCCTCTGCATTTCAGCGGCTTGCGCCATAAGCTGGGCCTTATGACGTTCGGTCTGCGCCAAAAGTTGAGCGTTGAGCGTTTCCGTCTGAGCCTTGAGTTGAGCGTTGAAGACTTCGGTTTGACCTTTGAGTTGGGCGTTGTGGTTGGCGGTCATCCAAAGGGTCAGGATGGCTTGTAACGCCACGAGGGCGAAAAGGGCCATTGTCACGAGGCCAGGAGTGCGGTGCTTCATATAGTCTTGTCGTTTGTTTTACGATTACTGCCGAGGCATCCGAGTGGCTTGGACTTTATAGGGGCGGCCCAGTCCGGGGAAGTCTGGCTGCAGGTTCGAGGAGGGACGGGGAGTCCCTGCCGGGCGAACCGGGGAATGAGCCACCAAAACCGCACAATATCATGGATAAGAAAGTACAGTATCGGGGCCCTGATGTCCATACAGGAAACGTGGCCGTCGCCATTGCCAAAGCATGGCAACGCTGAAGAGTCGGGGGCGGGCCAGGAAGCGGCCTGCTGCGGGGCCGGGGAGGCGGTGCTGAGGTTCCCGGACAAACCGGGGATCTGTTGTCCCGCCTGTGGCTGCGCCATGAAGTTCCTGCACGCCCTGCGCCCCCGCGCCCGGCCCCGGCGGAGCATGGCCCTGCGTCACGGAAAACCAGTCAGGACACCCGTCACCTGTTCCAATCCTCTGCCGGGACCAGCAGTGGCAGCGCCCGTGGTGCCGGCAACAGGACCTCCTGCGAGGGAAACCATCCCCTGAGGGACCCTGCAAATGTCCCTGGACCGTCCTGACTGGGGAGAAGCGGCCGGAAGCTTTCCCCAGTGAGGGCAAGGCGGGATGCCGGGTCTGACCCGTTACCCCGGGGAAGGCGGTCCGCGAATCGTTCAACAACCGTTATCATCGGGGGCTGCGCCCAATGATAAACATGGTTATTCGGTGGTTCACGCGCCGCCCAAAAACTCAAACCGCGCACCACCCGGCTCCGTCGCCGGTCCGGCGGGGGCGAACCCGGCCTTGCTCAGAACGCGCACCGAAGCGGG
>JAYUWQ010000032.1:0-5841 GCA_043753485.1 bacterium | reverse complement strand
CGGCATTGGCCATGGAATGCAAAGCCGCGAGGCGGGGATGCCGGGCTACCAGCGATTTCCATTCGTTGCTGATCTCCGGGGCGGCATCCGAAACCGGGGGCAGCGCCAGAGTGGCCCATTCCTGCGTAACCCGACGCCCCAGCAGGAGATTGAGTTGCTGGGCCAGACGAAGACGTTCCCGCTGTGCCGCCGCCAATTTTTGCCGCTCCTGGGTGAGTTCGCTTTTGAGCCTCAAAGGTCCGGCGGCATTCGCCGTCAGGTCCTTGAGTTTCTCCGTGGCATTGGTGCTCATCCGCTCCACCCAGGTGAGCTGCTCCGCTTCAATCACCAGAACTTCATCGGACAGCGCCAGTTCCAGCGCGGTCTTAGCCACCTCCAGTTCCAACATATTTCCCGCCATGCCGACCTCGGCCGCAGCGGCTTGTTCCTCCGCCAGCGCCTTCCCGCGCTGGGCCTGATAAAGTCCCCGGCGGGGCAACTGTTGCTCGGCCATCAGTCTGATATCGCCATCATCCGCCCGCATGGAAGTCCGCGCTCCCGTCAGTCCAAGACCAAGCATCGGGTCTTCCCAAAGCCGCACCCCGCCCACCGCCGCCCGGGCTGCTTCCACCCGTGCCAGCGCTGCGGCTACCGTCGGATGGCTGCGCGTCGCTTCCGCCTGCCACGCCGCCAGAGTGGCGGCATCCACCACGCGTGCCTTGGCAGCACTCCTGGGGGCAGCTTGGCTCACCGACAGCAACGACAGGAAAATAGGAAGTAGGCGGAGCATGAAAACGTCGGGATAAGGTGAACCATCGCGTCTTGTTCCCGGCCTACGAACCAGCCGGTGAAACCCCGCAAAGTTTTTAAGACTAAATGGAAAAAGGCAGGAACGGGGACCGCTCCTGCCCTTCAGTGGGGGACTTTTCTCAAATGGCCATCCCTGCGGTTAGCGCATCGTGGAACAGCCTGCCTTGGTCATCGTCGCCATAGTTGCGCAGCACTTTTGGCCGGTGCAGTTGACCGTTTTGCTGACGGCATAGCCCGGACCACCCCGGCGACCGCCAAAGTCCACCACCTCCGTCCGTTTCATGGTGCATTGCGGACCGGTAGGCTGGGCCGTGTGGACGGCTTTTTTAGCGTCCGTAGCCTGCTGGAAGATAAATCCCGGACGGTTGGGGCCAGCCTGAGCAAGTGAAGCGAAGCCAATGACTGCGGTGATAATGGCGAGGGTCGTTTTCATGGGATTGGTGCGTTGTGTTTGGGTTGTTGCTTTGATTGGGAGCGATGCTTCAGGCATCCCACCTTTTCATCCCCGCCTACGTCGTAGCCTGAGAAACCCCGCAGATTTATGCAATTCACCCAGCCTGGCCGCTGGCCGGCAGCCGGGGAAACGCAAGTTGCCCGTATGCCGCGCCCGGTTAAAGGTTCTTCCTGTATGGCAAAACAGAAAGACTACTTCATCAGCTACAACAAAGCCGACAGACTGTGGGCTGGGGGTATCCGTGATTGGCTGCTGGATTCCGGCAAAACCGTCATCATGCAGCAAGCTGACTTCCATGCGGGTTCCAACTTCCCCCTCGAAATGGACGCCGCCTTGAATGGTTCAAAACGAATGATCGGCGTGCTTTCGCCGGACTACCTGACATCGGAATTTTGCCAGTCGGAATGGGCCGCCAAATTCCGGGAGGATCCCACTGGAAGAAATCGGCTGCTTGTTTTTGTGAAAGTCAGAGCGTGTGCCCTGGATGGCCTACTGGCATCCATCGTCCACATTGATCTCACTGATCTGCCGGTGGATGAGGCGAAACAAAAGCTTCTGGATAGCTTAAACCAAATTGTTGCAGGAGCCGCTCCAAAGAAGCGGGGAAAAATTCCCCTGCCTGTGCCCGAACCGCGCTCATCACCGCCCAGCACTGCTCTACCCCCAGCAAAAACGGTCATTCATCAGCAGTCCACGGGAAATGGTGCCACCAACATTGGCATCCAGAATAATATCAAAACCGAGCGCTACACAGTCCGCAATGAAATCAAACCCGGCGACGAACATATCTCACCGGCCCAACGGAGTGAAATCAATGATCGTCTAAAGGATCTCGGGGACCGCGAAGCGAAGGTTGCGCTAAAAAAGAGGTTTCCTACCGACGCGCAGACCCCTGAGGAGGTGCTGGAGAGTAAAGAGATTACGCGCAAAATTTTCCAATATCTGCGGGCTGATTTCAACCGTGCGTTGAACGATGGCCAGTCCTACCAGCTTCTTCCGAAAGAGAAGTTCGACGATGCCCTGAAGTGGTTGAGAAGCCGTAAAGGCATGAAACGGGCTTCGCTGCGAAGAACGGACAATGAGGCTTGGCGGCGGGATTACGAAACTATCATCTGGGCGTCCATGCGGGACAAGAAATGGCAGAAGCAGCGGGTTTACGATTATGCCTTGGAAAAGGGCTTCACGAACAATCCCATCACTTCCCTCAAAGAACTTGGGGAGCAGTCTCTGAAGAAACTCGGAGAGGCCATGGGACGGATGCCAAGAAACCAGAAGCGGCCTAAGTAGGTTTTCCTGAGATCCTCCCCCTGGAGCACTGGATTAGGCGCTTGGCCCCTGAGCCAACGATTCAGCTTGAATTACCTGGTCTGTGCAGTAGCTCATTTGAGCTACTTTTTATGAATGAACCTTTGACAGCGCGACAGCAGGCGGTGCTGGATTTCCTCCGGGAATTCCACACAGAGCACGGCTACGCCCCGTCTTCGAGGGAGATTCAGCGGGGATTGGGGTTCAGCAGTGCGAGTGTAGCCCGGCATTATTTGGCAATGCTGGAGCAAAAGGGAGCCATCGAACGCCAAGCGCGGAAGGCGCGGGGGCTGACGCTGAAGGGCGCGGTGGAGCAGGCGCGGCAGCTTTTGACCATTCCGCTTTATGGCACCATCACAGCGGGTTTCCCCTCGGATGGGGAACAGCAGTCAGAGAGCTGCATCACGATGGATGCGAACACGCTGCATTTGCCGGTCAATGCCCGGACGTTTGCGCTCAAAGTGCAGGGGGATTCCATGATCGGGGCCAATATCATGGATGGGGACAGCATCATTCTCGAATTCCGCGACCCCCGCCCCGGCGATATCGTGGCCGCGCTGATCGACGGGGAAACCACTCTGAAACGCTACGTCGTCAAAAACCGCCGTCCGTTCCTCCGCGCGGAAAATCCCCGCTATCCCGATCTGATTCCGGCTCAGGAGCTGGTCATTCAGGGCGTCATGGTGGCGCTGCTGCGCGTGCCTCACGCCATCAACCGGAAAGGGGCATGATGCGATGCTGCTTCATCTCGATGCGGATGCGTTCTTCGCTGCCGTGGAACAGGCGGCGGATACCCGGTTAAGGGGAAAGCCCATCGCGGTGGGTGGGGACAAGCGCGGTGTCACCCGCGGCTACCTCGGCGTTACGGTGCAGGATCTCACGCCCAGCCTGATCCGCGAATTCCACGGAGGTGACTTCAAAGAAGGCGGGAAGCGGTGCGTGCAGTGCCGTGTGGAACTGATGGCAGCCAACTATGACTGACAGTGACTTCGGCAGAAGTAGGAATGCCATTTTGAAGAAGGATGTGAAAGGGCGCGTGCGCACCAGCGTGCGACAACGCGAGGCGATCCTTGATGAATTTGAGCGCAGCGGGCTGAGGGGGCCGAAGTTTTCGCAGGTGGCTGGGGTGTGTTATCAAACCTTCGCCGGGTGGATGCTCAAGCGGCAGCGGGCGTGCGGGGAACATGACAATTTGTCACCGGTGAAAGTTTCCGTCTGTAGTCACAAAAGGCTCTCATCACCATCCATTCGCTCATCATTGAAGGCAGGCCACCATGGGCCTTTTCCGGACTTATAAGGGTTGTCTAATCAGAGCCTCCATCTCACGGAAATCCCGTAGAAAGCAGAAAATTCTCAAAGATTGTCACAAAATGCACCCTCGGCGCAGAATTAAGGTAATGCGGGATGACTTGGAACTTTTATCGGACTGGGCGCTGAGGGCGGACGAAACCGCGTTCCGCGCGCTGGTGGGCCGGTATGCCGGGCTGGTGCATGGGGTGGCGGCGCGGCGCACGGGCGGGCAGCACGCCTTGGCGCAAGAGATCGGGCAAAATGTCTTCACCATGCTGGCGCGGAAGGCGGGGAGCCTGCGCTGGCATCCCTGTCTGGCGTCGTGGCTGCACCGGGCGGCGGTGCTGGAATCCGCGCATCTGCTCCGCCGGGAATTTGCCCATGCCAAGAAGCTCGCACGGTTGGCCAACCATCTTGAAACTATGTTCCTACCTCATGCTCCACCGGACGCGACGCCGCCCGGCCCGGAAATCGACGATGCGCTGGCGCGTCTCTCGGAATCCGACCGCGCCGTGCTCCTGATGCGGTTTTTTGAAGACCGCAGCTATCAGGAAATCGCGGCTCTTTCCGGCCAAAACGAGGCGGCCACACGCAAGCGGGTGGAGCGGGCGCTGGCCCGGCTGGCTCCGCACCTCGGCATAACCGCTTCCGCTGGTGCGCTGGGCGCGGCGGGGCCGTTGCAGGCCGCGCTGGGCCATGCCGCGCCGGAAGGATTAGCCGCCTCCGCCGGCACGGCAGCCTTGGCGGGCGCTCCGGCTCTCACCGCAGCCCAACTTCTTCTTCACTCCCTCAAAATCATGACGCTAGGAAAATCCGCCTTTCTCACCACCGCTGTGCTGCTCGCCTTGATTACCTTTGGCGGAAGCTACGCCGCCTCCCGCCACGTCAGCGGATCGCTGGCGATGGCTAGCGCTGCATCCGCCCACGATTCCCTAGCATCGGATGCAGCCTCCAAAGCCGCCGCCGGACGCGGCAAAAAAACGTTGCTATCCCCTGCGAGAAATCCTGGAGACTCCCCGGCTAGGGCGGCTCTAAGGGAGCGGTTGCAGGTCATTGGCCGCTCCTTGTCGGTGGATCTCCAGCAGCGGTCCATTCAGTTTTCCGGCTTTGGTCTGCCGTCCAATGATGCCATGCGCGCCATGGGCGAATTTAACACTGAGGACCTGGTGGAAGCCTGGAAACTGCTGCCGGATTTCCGTGGAAAACCACGCGAATACAAATCTATCGCCGCCTTCCTGACCAGCATGCGCCTGGAAAAGGATCCGCCGCAGGAAATTCTCCGGGATCTGCTCGCACCGGAGGCGAGGGTTGAAAGTGGCAAACCGACAAGTTTTGCGGCGCATCAGGCATTGGGCGGATGGTTCCGCCAGAACTCCGCTGCCGCGTGGGATTGGTTGCGGCAGGCGGTGCCCAAAGGCGATTTCCCTGCCGACCGGCGATTTAACTATGGTTATGACCTGGTGGGCGACTGGCTGGCTAAAGACCCTGCGTCCGCCTTGGCAGCGATGAATATGGCGGGACCGGAGTGGAGCGGGTTCCGTCAGGCAGCGTTCGTCAAAGCTTTGGAAACCAAGGAGGGGCAAACAAGGCTGTGGCCGGTGCTGGAAAAGACGGATGACCAGACGGCACTGCTGCTTTCCGATAGTCATTTGAAGGAATCCGACTGGACGCGGGATACGGTGCTGCCCTGGCTGCTGACGCGGGATTGGGCGGATGGCACGGAGGCGGAGCGCATTCTTCATGGCTGGACTTGGAAGGAAGGGGAACTCCATGAGCCAGGATTCGGCATGTTGTGCGAATCCGTGGGCCGCCTGCCGGATGAAGCCGCCAATGCCGCGCTGCTTCATTCAGTGAGGAAGGTTTTTGACGGCATCACGCCGGATAGCCGCCCGGCGCTGCTGGAACGCCTCGTGAAAGACCCGGCCCGCCGGGAAGCGCTGACTGTTGCTCTGGCTCAATAATTCTGACTGGTTTTCCACACCTTCCAACGCTATGCCTTATTC
>JAYUWQ010000031.1:0-5842 GCA_043753485.1 bacterium | reverse complement strand
CCTTCCTGATGGACCGCATCATGAGCCGTGTCGGACTCACGGGAAAAAGTTTCCTGCCCCTGCTCGGCAGCCACGCCTGTGCCGTCCCGGGCGTGATGGCCACCCGCACCATCGACAGCCCGAGGGACCGCTTGATCACCATTTTGATCGCCCCGCTGGCTTCGTGTTCGGCGCGTTTGCCCGTCTATCTGCTGCTCATTGCGGCCCTCGTTCCCCAAGGCACGGTGTCGGCCCTGACCAAAGCGGCGATCCTCCTCGGACTCTATGGCCTGGGCATTGGCGGGGCCTTCTTTTTTGCCTGGCTCTTCAACAAAAAGCTCCTCCCCGGCGTCCCGTCCGCCATGATCCTGGAACTGCCCGGGTATAAAATGCCGTCGTTCGTGTCGATTATCCGGCAAACGCTGAACAACGCCTGGATCTTCGTCCGCCGCGCCGGAACGGTCATTCTCGGCCTGTCCATTCTCCTGTGGGCGGCCTCCACCTATCCCAAGCTGGAATCAGGCACCAAATCCGAGGCCCTCGCGCACAGTGTGGCCGGGCGCATGGGCCATGCCATCGAGCCCATCATCAAACCCATGGGAGCCGACTGGAAGATCGGCATCGGCCTGGTCGCCTCCTTCGCCGCCCGCGAAGTTTTTGTCAGCACCATGTCGGTGGTTTACAGCGTGGAGGATGACGAAGAAGCCGATGAGGAAGTAGCCACCCTCAAACTGCGCGACCGCCTCAAACAGGAAACCTGGCCCGACGGACGCCCCGTTTACACCATCCCGCTGTGCCTCTCGATGATGGTTTTCTACGCCTTCGCCATGCAATGCCTGAGCACCATCGCCGTGGTCCGCCGCGAAACCCAGAGCTGGAAGTGGCCCCTCTTTCAACTCGCCTACATGACCGGCACGGCGTATATTCTGGCCGTCGCGGTTTACCAAATCACCCGGCTTTTCCTGTCATGAACGAGTCCTGGCAAAGCATCGCGGCGCTCGCCGTGGTCGCCCTCACCGCAGGCATCTTCCTGTGGAAATCCCTGCGCGGCCGCAAGTCCGGCTGCGGCACCGGATGCGACTGCCCCAAGGCCGGGAAACCTGAATCCAACAGGGCCGGTGACCCATCCGGGAGGCCGCTCTGATCCTGGCTCAGCCCTTTACCTGGGCAGTGGAGAGCACGGGCTGGATGTGCTGCTCGGAGACCAGCGTGACCATGAGATTGTTGACGAGGGCGGCCCGGCTATTGTTATCGAAGGTGACGACGCCGTCGGCTTCGAGTTTTCGGAGAGCCATCTCCACCATGCCGACGGCTCCGTCGACGATCATCTGGCGGGCGGCGATCACGGCCTGGGCCTGTTGGCGGCGGAGCATGGCCTGGGCGATTTCCGGACTGTAGGCGAGATGGCTGAGCTGGGTCTCGATGATCTCGATCCCGGCGAGCGAGACGCGTTCCTGGACTTCGGCGCGCAGTTTGGTAGCGACTTCGGCCTGATGGCTGCGGAGGGCGATTTCGTCAGGAGTATGCGGCTCGTAAGGATAGTGGCTGGCCAGATGGCGCAGGGCGGTCTCGCATTGGATGTGGACGAAGGAGGAGTAATCCTCGACTTCGAAGAGGGCCTTGGCGGTATCAATGACGCGCCAGACGATGACGGAGCCGATCTCGATGGGATTGCCCTGGGCGTCGTTGACTTTGAGTTGCTGGCTTTGGAAATTGTTGACTTTGAGGGAGATGGTCTGTTTGCGGGCGAGCGGATTGGCGAACCAGAAACCGCTCTCCCGCACCGTGCCGATGTATTTTCCGAAAAAAGTGAGGACCCGGGCATCATTGGGGCCCACGATGAAGAGGCCTTTGAAACCCAGGACCGCAGCGAGGATGATGAACGGAAACAGGAAAGGAATGCCCCGGGCAAGGAAGACGCCGGAGAACAGCAGCCCGAGGGAAAAGATCAGAGGGACTAGACCCTGCATACAGATGGCGCGGTGCTCTTTCATAGGAGGTCATTAAAGCGGAGCTTGACGAAAAGACAAGCTGCCAAGGGATAGCCTCCGGGGAGTGGAGGTGAGTTTCCAGACCAGCTACAGGAGTTTTTGCCTGATAGAGAGGGACCCTCCCGGGGGGAAACCGTCCGCTTATTTCGTGAAGCGGTGATGGCTGCCCCGCCTGAACAGCTCCGATGTCAGGTCAATCCTGGCCGAGTTTTTTGCCGATGGCTTTGAGGTAGTCGTAGCCGTAGAGGCCGGTTTTGTGGCCGTCGCTGAAGGCGAAGGCGATGGCGTAGCCGCCCACAATTTGCCAGGCGGTGGCGCGGACCCCGGGGAATTCGGTGCGGTCGTCACCGCCGATTTTCTGACCGAGGAGATCGCGTTCCCCGGCCGTCTCGGCGCTGGGGGACCAGGCGCGGAGGCGCTCCATCGGATAGTAATTTTCGCTGCCGTCGCTCCAACGGATGGCGATTTCGTCTCCGATAGACTGGATATCAGTGGGGCTGAGCATGCTGGAGAAAAATGTGGCGGTGGCGGAGGGTATGGAGTACGGTGGCTCTCCACCGCTTTCGGGGGTTGCCGGAGACATGGGGTGCGCACTAGGCCGTTCGACGCTGCCCGCATCGCGGGCAAGTTGTTTCGAGTGTCGTGGCGGCGCTGTGGGCGGGGGATTTTATTGGCGTTGCCCAGCTGCACCGACCACCGCAGAGGGCTGCGGGGTAAAAAGCGGCAGAGGGCTGCCGCACTCCATGTTAGTCCAGCGTGACGTTGAGATCCGGGATCGATTTGGCGAATTTGGTGGCGGAAGCGGGGGTGACGCGTGTTTTCCAGAGGTAAACCTGGCGCAGCTTGCGGAGAGGAGTCAGGGATGTCAGGGCGGTGTCGCTGACATTGGTGCTGTGGAGGTTTAGATAGGACAGGTGGGTGAGGGTTTTGAGCTGGGCCACTCCCGCATCGGTGACGGCAGTGCTGCTCAGGTTCAGCCACGTGAGGCGCGGGAATTTGGCGAGGGTGGTGAGGGCTTCGTCGGTGATCTTGGTGTCGCTGAGATCCAGTTCGGAAATGTTGCCGGCAATGGGGAGGAGGGCGTTGATTTCCTTGTCTGTGACCATGCTGGCCCCGGAGACCCATTCGACCCGGAGCAACGGGCTGTCGGTGACAACCGGGGTGACGAGGGCTCCGAGCTTGCGCACGGCCTCCTTGGCGGCTTCGGGGGCGGGACCGGCTCCAGCGGAGAGCGGATCGGCGGCTTTGGCGGGTTTTTTGACGACCGCGGCTCCGGCCCCGTCATCGGTTCCTTTCCAGTCGCCGAAAGAGGCTCCTTCGATAATCCATTGTTTGATCAGTTCGCTGTCATCAAACCCAAGGAGTTTGCCTTTGCCCTTGGGGGGCATGACATCCTCGTGATCGGGCGGGAGCAGGATGCGTTGGTAGATGGAGCTTTTATCAGGGTCGCCGGCCACGACGGCATCGCCATCGGCCCCGCCTTTCATAATGCCGCCGGCTCCATCCAGGCGCAGCCGCCCTTTGGGTTCCACCATTTTGCCGGAGGAGTCTTTGTGTGGCGCACGGTGGCAATCGACGCAGCTTTTAGAGAGCAGGGGCCAGACCTGGGTACGGAAATTGACCGCCGCGTGACCGGGGAGGATGGTGGCGGCGAGAAAAGTGAGGAAAAGGAGCTTCATACCGGGAGTGGGGAAAATAGTGAAGGGTAGAAGTTGGAACGAAGGAGGATGGGAAGCGATCGGGTCAGGAAACCTGCGGACAAAACAGGCTTCGGGGGTGGATGCGGGAAGACGGCGGGTGGTTTTCACGCCACGCGCCGTCTTGCTGGACAGAATCTGGGAAAGGGGGGAACCGGGTTTGCGGCGCGGATCAGGCGAAGAGGCTGGAGATCGGTTTGCCCTTATCGGCCACGGTAAAGGGCCGGCCGCTCGGGGAAATGACGACCTGGTCCACCGCGAGACCGAGCGCATGGCCGATGGTGGCGTTGAAGTCCTGCGGGGAGGTCAGATTTTCGATGACCTTGGAACCGTTGGGATCGGTTTTGCCGTAAGCCTGCCCCCCGTGGATGCCACCTCCGGCGAGAACGCAGGAGAAGGCTTTCGGATAGTGGTCCCGACCGTCCTGGTGCTCCGTGATGATTTCCGGCGTGCGGCCGAATTCGGTGGCGACCACGACGAGCGTTTCGTCGAGGAGACCACGGCGGTTGAGATCGGCAAGCAGGGCGCTGAGGCCGTCGTCGAGGTCTTTGCACCGGGCAGGCACGGCGGTGAAGTTATCGTAGTGCGTGTCCCAGCCGCCGTGAGTGACCTGGATGAAGCGCACGCCGTGCTCAACCAGACGGCGGGCCAGCAGGCAGCCCTGGGCAAACCGGCTCGGGCCGTAGGCGTCTTTGACTTCGGTGGGTTCCTTGCCGAGGTCGAACGCTTTGAGATCCTCACAGCGCATGATGCGGAGGGCATCAGTGTAGAGGCCTTCGTGGTCCCGGATGGCGGGGCTGTTGACGACCGTATGGAACTGCTTGTTCAGGGAGTCCGCGAGCTTGAGGCGTTTGTTGAAATCCTCCTCGGAGATGGAGCCCGGCATGATGCTGTCCTGCAGGCCGGAGTTGGGATCGCCGATCGGGACCCCGGCGTATTTGGCACCCATGAAGCCGCCATTTACGAGAGCAGGGTCTCCGCTGACCGAAACGAAGGAAGGGATGTTATTGTTCCGTTTGCCGGCGAGGCGGGTGACCCATGAGCCGATGGCAGGGTGGACAATCGTGCCGCGCATGGTGTAGCTGCGCTCCATGAGGTATTGACCCTGCTCATGGGCGCCCTGGGTGGTGCTCATGCCATTCATGAGCACCATGTGGTGCATTTGTTTGGCGGTTTTCGGCAGGTTTCCGGAGAGCTTGATGCCGGTGACGCTGGTATCAATGATCTTGGTGTCCCCCATCACTTTATTCCCGGGTTTGACATCCCAGGTGTCGAGGTGGCTCATGCCGCCGGACATCATGAGGAAAATGACGCTCTTGGCGGCCTTGGGGCGGTTGGGCACGAAGTCGGCGGCGTTGGCCACGGAGTTGCCGAGCATGGGGGCGAGGGAGATGCCGAAGGCGGATTTCGCCATCTTGATCATCAATTCGCGGCGGGTGAATTCGTCGGCGTTGTTGAATTTCATAAAAAAGGTAAAAGGGTTCAGGGTTCAGGGTTCAGGGTTCAGATAGGAGGGGGCGGCGGCTTTGCCTGAACCCTAAAACCTGAAACCTTGTGCCTCATTCAGAGGATGAAGATGAATTCGTTGGAGTTGAGCAGGGCGTAGATGATGTTTTTGATCCCATCGCGGCCTTTTTTGGCTTCGGGGAGCATGAGGTCAATCTCGGCCGGGGTGGGGTTGCGGCTGAGGATGGTGAGGAAGGCGGCTTTGACTTTGTCCTCAGGGCTGGAAGCGCCGTCGATCGCCTTGTAGACGATGGCTTTGGAGTCCCCGACGATGTTCTTCTCGACGTGACCGTTGATGAGGGAAAGCACCTGGGTGACATCGGAGTCCGAGGAGGCGCCCTCGATGACTTCACGGCTGCTCTGGCCGAATTTCCGGAGGAAGTGGCCGGGAGGCGTAGGGGACCGCAGTTCGGCCGCGCGGAGAAGGTCCTTGCTGTAGCCGTCCCATTTGGCGGGATCATTCATGGTGGCCGTTTTGGCATCGCCTTCCGTCATCATGGAGGAGTCCATCATGGCGGCTTCGTTTTTGCCTTTGCCGGAACTGATTTCCTTGGAAACCCGCTCCACCCAGGCGTTCATGGCCTTGATGTCGGCATTCCCCAGTTCCTTCCAGATTTCATAGGCATTCTGGCCGAGGTTTTTGCCATAGACATTGGCGGTGGGCTCAAG
>JAYUWQ010000030.1:0-2363 GCA_043753485.1 bacterium | reverse complement strand
CGCCGATCCCCGGGGGATCGCTGATCCCCGTGGCATTGCCGATCCGCGGGGCGTGCGGGACCCGCGCGGCATCGCCGATCCGCGAGGGGTGCTGGACCCGCGTGGTATCGCCGATCCCCGTGGGGTGTTCGATCCACGCGGTCCCTTCGATCCGCGCAATCCGGCGCGTTATATGTATGGCCTGCCTGGGGGATATGCGATGCGCACCTATGCCGGGGTCCGGTATTATTACTGCAGCGGCATTTATTATTATCCCTATATCATCAATGGACAGACCGTTTACACGCGGTGCACCATAGCAAACGGCGTGCCGGTCATGCCCGCCAGGCCTTACTGACCAAGGCACGCTGAGATCAACGCCGGGCATTCCAGAGCGCACTTTGATAGCGCGCCAGCGGCACCTCCTGATCCAGGGCCGGGGTGAAGCGGGTCACGTTTCCTGCCAATTCCCGGGCGAGACGTTCCGGAAAGTCCGGTGCCAGTTCCGGTTCTGCTAAAAAGATCACCCCCTGATGCAGCAATCCCTGACGCGTGCGCCTTTGGCCGGCACCCGCAATTTTCCGGCCGTGCCAGAGCACGTCTCCGGGGGCGGGGGCCCCCGCGCACAATGCGCCCGGCGGCACAGGGGCCTCCGCGGGAACGATGGCGATTTCCTCCAGCCCCATGCCGCACAGGGCGTGAGCGAGGGCCTGATGCAGCTGCGCATAGGACTGTCCTGGCCGCAGGCGGGAGAATGGTTCCGTGAGGGGCACCACCAGCGACCACGTGACTGCGTCCGCATGATGCACCAGACCGCCTCCGGTCCACCGCCGGATCAGGGTCTCGCCAGGAGACAAGGCCGCCAGCGCTTCCGCCTGGGACAGAAAATAACCAAAAGACAGGGTGGGACGATCCCATCGGTAAACCCGCAGCACCGGCACGGAGGAGTCCGCCATCCCCGTCAGCAGAGCCTCATCGACGGCCATGTTCAACGCGCCGGAACCCGCCCGGGCCCGGTCGTCCCAGAGCTGCAGGGCAGCCAAGGGCAGGGCAGGGGCTTCGTCCTTCATTCGCCTTTTGACGGCGCGCCGGGCCGGAAATGCAATGGACAAACCGCCGCCAGGAATGGTCGTTTCTCCGCGCCGGTTCGTGGCCGCTATCGGGCGCTATGGCCGATGAACCACTTAAACGCTTGGATGAGGCGCCATTGCGAAGCTGGATAAATCACCAAATCGGCACCCTCTAAAATTTCCAGAAAAACCGTTGCCAATCCTTAAGGGAAGTTTATCATCAATCAGCATAAGCCATTCTGAGTTCTGGTTTATGTTTGAGGAATCAGAGGCGGTGCCGGGGTTTGGGTTGAGGTACTTTGAAAACCGGCACCGCTTCATTTCTCCCCGGCATTTCCGGTAATCGTGGCCAGCGTGGATTCCAAATGGGCGCAAGTCCCCTTCAGGCCGCCTTTCCCCCGGGGATCACCGGTCAGCCAACCCGCACCGCGTGCTTTTTGTCCAGCCGTAAGACATCTCCCGTGGCCAGGCTCAGCTCTGCTTTCGGGTCTGCCATGACGGTTTCGTTGAGGCGGATGGATTTTCCTTCGACGAGCCGGCGGAGGTCCGCGTTGGATTTGGCGGTGCCAAAACAATCTTGGTAGGCCTGGGCACAGAGGGCGAGGATCCGTTTGTCAGAACCAGGGATGAACGTGGGGAGATCGGCGGCGCTGAGGTCCTTTTTGGAAAATCGGGTGTCCCAATCGGCGCGGGCGGCGTCCGCTTCGGCCTCGCTGTGGTAGCGGGCCACGAGGCGGGCGGCCAACGCTTTTTTGGCCTCCATGGGATGGGCTTCGGCGGGGAGGACCTCCCCGAAAAGCAGCAGATAGTAGCGGGCCATCAGGACATCGGAAATGCTCATGGCCTTGCCGAAGATTTCGGACGCGGGCTCGCTGAGGCCGATGTAGTTGCCGTAGCTTTTGGACATTTTTTTCACGCCGTCCAACCCCTCGAGGAGGGGCACCGTGATGGCGACCTGGGGGGCCTGGCCTTCCTCTTTTTGCAGATCGCGGCCGACGAGGAGATTGAAGAGCTGGTCGGTGCCGCCGAGTTCGACATCGGCGCGGACCATCACACTGTCCCAGCCCTGCATGATGGGGTATTGCAGTTCGTGCAGGCGGACTTCGCTGCCGGCTTCGATGCGGTTTTTGAAGTCCTCGCGTTGCAGCATCTGTTGGAGGGTGACGCGGCTGTTGAGTTTCACCACTTCGGTGAAGGTCATGGTTTTAAACCAAGTGCCATTGTAGACGATCTCGGTGCGATCGCGGTCGAGGATTTTGAAGACTTGTTCGGTGTAAGTGGTGGCGTTGGCGATGATCTGTCCGTGGGTGAGCG
>JAYUWQ010000029.1:0-2363 GCA_043753485.1 bacterium | reverse complement strand
GGGCAGGCTCAAGCGAAGTCGAAGATGGTCGCCCGTTCGCAGAGCGGCTTGAACACCTTTTCGACAAACTCCAGATGAGTGGGGTGGATCTGATAGGCTTCCTCGGCGGCCTTGTCCGTGAAAACGACATTCAGGCCCACCTGGTAGGACTGATCCACCACCGGGCGGTGGCTCGGGATCATCCGGCCAACGTGGAAATTTACGACACCCGGCAGATCTTTCAAATACTGGTGGCAACCCGCGACCAATTGATCGGCCGCATCGGCCGCAGCATCCGGTTTGATCCAAAAAATAACAACGTGGCTGAGCATATGCCCCAGAATCTCCGGACCGGGGGCGGACGCAAGCGCCCGGTCGGGGAAATTTCCTCCAGCCTGCGGCCAATTCCGCAATTCAGACGATCGAACCGCGTATTGTGCGGACGTGACATCCCGCGTAATATCCGCCAAAATCACCTCATGAAACTCTCCTCCCTGCTTTTGCTGATCGCCCTGCCCTGCCTCACCCTTGCCCAGGCCCCTGCGCCCACCACTCCCGGGGTGACCGATCAGGAAAGCCCCAACAACTTCTGGGACTGCACCCTGCCCGGCGGCAATTATACGGTGGCCTTGAACCGGATCAGTGTCGTCAGCCTGCATGAGTTCAACCTTACCGGAGGACGGGTCACAGAGATGAACATCGTCACCGAAGGGGCCGGACTGGCCCGGTTTTATTTCATGGAACCGGCCCTGCCCGGTAGCGGCAGCGCGGCCGCGGAACTCGCCCGCACCCGTCTCACCGAACTCGCCAATACCGCCGCCGACCGCACAGGAACGGAAAAGGTCTGGCAAAAAGTGCAGAAGGATTATCCGCTCGCGACCCATGCGCACACCGTTGAGTTCCGTCTCCAGAACAAGGCCGACCTGACGGCCCTGCATGCCAGTGCCAAACGAGCCTGGATGACGGGCAAGGGCCGCACCGTCTCCACGGGATCATAATCGCAAGACCTGAACCCGCCTTCATTTTCCCCCATTTGTCCCGATGAAACCCGCCCCTTTTGCTGCCGTCCTCGCTCTGACCGGCACCGCGGTCACCGCCGCCTACTGGTGGGGCCATTCCCGGGCCACGGCGTCGGCCTTGGACTCAACCCGCCTCCAAGTGCAGGAAGCGACCGCCTTGGCCAGTGCTGCCGCCAAATCCGCGGCGGAGCGCGCCGCTGCTCTGAAGTCCACCATTCCCATGCCGGCCGGGATGGAGGACGCTGGCCTCTCCGGCATCTTCGGAGCTCCGGGGCCACTGGACCGGTTCCAAGGGATTTTCTCCCACATTCAAAACCTCCCAGCGGATCAGATCGAAAGTGAGATCCTCCGCGTGCGGGAGGCCATGCAAGCCGGCAGCATGGATCCGGACCGGTTGTTCGCGATGCACCTCCTGATGACCCGTTTCGGCCTCGAACAACCGGAGCGGGCGGTGACATGGTTGAACGGACAGGACATGATGACCCGTGGCTTTGGCACCGTCACGGTACTCGCCAGTCTCGCCAGCAAAGACCCCCAGCAGGCGGCCAAGTTCTTCAACGATCCGGACAATCCCATTCTGAAAATGCCCCGGGTTGGCTCCTTCGCGGCCCTCGGTGTGGCGCGGGAATGGTCCCGCTCGGATCCTGCCGGCGCTCTGGCATGGGCGAAATCCTTGCCCGAGGACAGCCGCGCCGGTGCCTTCACCGGCGTCGTGGGTGGTATGATGGCCGAAGATCCCCTCGCCGCCACCCGCACCGCCCAGGAATTGCCATTTGGCGAAGAGCGCGAGCGGCTCATGGGCAATATTGCGGAAAACTGGGGGACCAAGGACCCCAAAGCGGCCCTGGCATGGGCCAACGGATTGGAGGGCGAAGAAAAAACCGAAGCCACCAAAAAAGCGCTCAACGGCTGGGCCAATAAAGATCCCAAAGCCGCAGCCGATCATTTGGCGACCCTGCCCGCCGCGGAACGCGACAAATACGCCGGCTCCATTGCCGGACGCTGGGCCAACCGCAATCCCGCTGAAGCCGCCGCCTGGGTCACCAGCCAACCGGAGGGCGAAGGCCGCAAGGAGGCGGTGGGTTCCGTCATGGGCACCTGGTCGGAATCGGACCCCGAAAAAGCCAGCACCTGGCTGGTCGGCCAACCGGATGGTCCCAGCAAGGACACCGGCATCGTCAGCCTGGCCAATAGCCAGGTGAAGAGCGACCCCGAAGCAGCCCTGACCTGGGCCGCCACCATCAACGATCCCACCACGCGCTCCCTTCAACTCAAAGGCAATGTCCGCCAATGGGCCCGCCGTGACGCCGCCGCCGCCACCCAATGGGTCACTACCGCCCCCGGACTGACTCCGGAGGAGCGTAC
>JAYUWQ010000028.1:0-2374 GCA_043753485.1 bacterium | reverse complement strand
GGTGGCTGCGCTGGCCACAAAATCCACTGGTGCCAAAACGGGTGAGCCGGAAAAGACAAAAGCCACCATTCCCCAGGGGCCGGTGAAACTGAAACGGGGTGATATCATTCTTTTCACCGAGGAACTCAGCGACTTGTTGGCGGCGGGCCTGCAATTGGAGCCTGCTCTGCGTATCATGGAAAGCCGCGATGAGCTCTCCGGCGTCAAGGACGTGACGACCATCCTGCGGTCGCGCATCCGCGATGGTGCCAGCTTTTCCCAATCGCTCAAAGTGGCCAGTCCCAATTTCGGGGAACTCTACTGCAATCTGGCCGCTGCGGGTGAAATTTCCGGAGCCTTGCCCAAAATCCTGCGCCGGCAGTCCGAGTATTTGCTTTCGGTGCAGGCCCTGACGAACAAGGTGACGGTGGCCATGATCTACCCGATCTGTCTGATGGTCGCGGGCTTCGCGGTGAGCATTTTATTTGTCTCCTACCTGATTCCGCAGCTTACCCAGTTGCTCAAAAGCATGGGCAAGGAGCTGCCGATGGCGGCCAAGGCCGTGCTGGGAGTGGGGGATTTCGTGATGGGCTATTGGTGGGCGATCGCCCTTGTGATCGGGCTTGTGGTCTATGGCTTCCAGCGCATTACCAGTTCGCCCACCTACCGTGAGCCATGGGACCGCATCAAACTGACCTTGCCCTTCTTCGGCCCGCTGATCAGCCAGCGGTTCTTTGTGCAGTTTCTCGAAACGCTCTCCAACCTGGTCGGCAATGGACTTCCGCTGCTGCGCGCCTTGGAACTGACCCGCGATGCCACGGTGAACCGGCATTTGCGCAGCCTCCTCACCAAAGTCATTGCCATGGTGGGGGAGGGCGGCTCACTTTCCCGTTCCTTGCGCAAGGTTGGTTTCTTCCCGTCCCTGCTCACGGATATGATCACGGTCGGGGAACAGACCGGGGATATTGAACACTCCCTGGAGCGTACCGCGATGCGCTACGAAAAAGAACTGCAGAAGACGATCGACCGGGGCACCGCCATGGTCACCCCCATCATCATTTTCTTTATGGCGATCATCGTCGGGACCATGGCCTATCTGATGGTATCCGTGATCCTCCAATCGGTCACCAGCATTAAACGATAAGGCCTCATTCCCGCAGGGCCTCAACTTGAAAAACGGTCCGCGGGGGAGATCGGTCGTTGCACCCTGCCGTGGGTGGAAACGATGGTTATCGGTAGTGATCCCGATTGGAACAAGTTTCGGGGTTATTTTAATTGTTGGGAAACCGAGAGCCTTTTTTGGAAGAGCGTTCGGATTATTTTGGACCGCGAGAGCTCATCCCGGCCCTCTGGAGAAAAGGCGTGGCGGAATTGCTTAAGTTGGGTTAAGCTTATCCAAGCGATTTTTGCCGGTTGTCCGGTGGCATAGTTTCCGCTAAATCTTTAATCAACAATGAAGGAATTGATCACACAGGGGGGCCCCCTCATCTTTCTCCTCCTCGGGTGCAGCCTGTTGGCGGTCGGGATTTTTCTCGAACGCTTTTTTCATTTTCACCGCTCCACCATTGTGGTGCAGGACCTTCTTCAAGGTTTGGGGAATTTGATCAGCCGCAAAAATTATGCGGAAGCGCTCCATGTTTGTGCCGGCACCCCGGGGCCGGTCGCCCGGGTGATGAAGGCCGTGCTGACCCGCCATGAGGCTGATCGGATTGAATTGAAGGAGATCGCCCAGGAAGCGGGGCAGTTGGAAGTTCCCCGTCTGGAACGTTCCCTGCCCGTGTTGCTTTCCATTGCTTACATTGCCCCACTGATCGGTTTGCTCGGCACGGTCCTGGGCCTGATCGATACCTTTCTTCCCGTGGCCCAGAACGGCTACGCCACCAACACTGAACTCGCCCGTGGCATTTACCGGAGTCTGGTCACCAGTGCGGCTGGCATCGCGGTGGCCATTCCTTCCTACGTGCTGTATGCTTATCTGGCCCAGAATGCGAAAACCCTGATGCATGACATGGAGCGCGCGGGGATTGAAATCGTAAATCTCCTGCTCCAAAGCCGGCAGACGACCGATATTGTGGAGTTCAAAGAAGGGGCCCGCAGCATCGAGGAAAAACGCCGCAAGGCTGCTGGTGGGGGACCAGTGGTGGTGAAATAAGGGATCAGCCCTTGTTTGAAGGCGCCATCGGGCACGAATTCGGCTTCCAGCATTTCAGGAACATCACCTCATGAAACTTCAGAGCACGCTGACGCTCCGTCCGGATTTTCTCTATCTGGCACCGCTGCTCAATATTGTGCTGCTGCTGCTGATTTTTTTCCTGCTGAACTCCACCTTGGTGGTCCGCAGCGGGATCCGGGTGCAGTTGCCGGTTTCGCAATCCAGTCTCAAGCTGGTGGAGCG
>JAYUWQ010000027.1:0-5878 GCA_043753485.1 bacterium | reverse complement strand
ATTTCCAGACTGGAAGACTGCTACGACGAAGCCATCCAGCTGCAAAACAAGCCTGAGTGATCCCCCGCTCCGGCCACCCCTCTTGAGGAATCGCCCCGTGCCCTGAATTCAATTAGGAAGCCCGGGCGGACGGTCTGAAAGTTTACGGAATGAATCCCCCTTGGGCTGCAATGAGGGGTCGTAAATGCTGCCTCCGGAAATGGAGACGGAGCCGTCAGGATTCTTGATGAGTTTGGGGGCTCCTTTGGCCGCGAGGTAATATTTACGGTCGGTGATGTTTCCCACGGGATCGACCTGCTGGTACACATAAAGCGTGGGGGTGCCCAGATAGACGATGTGAAGATGTTTATTCCGGTCGAGGGCAGGCTGGATTTCCTTTTCGACCATGACGCTGCCGAGAGCGGTGCGTGACATCACCATCTTGGTTTCTTCATCAACCACACTGAGGCAAACATAGGCCTTGGTGGTGTCATTGAAGGTGAAGATCTGGAAGCGGCGGTAACCCCGGCCGTCCGGGACGGCAAAAACTTCCTGCCACCGGGCCGGCCGGGGCTGCTGGACGTTGAACCGGTGCGGACGGGAGAGGTTGTACTTTTCCAGTTCGGGAAAGTATGCGGCCGCGCGGATGATATAGGTCCCGCTCTCACTCAGATAATAGAGCCGGTCCAGTTGGAATTTGCGCTGCAGGCTCTCGCCGTTGCGCAGGACCATGGGCTGCACATTGACGGCCCGAATCGGATTGGCAGGGGTGCCGGAGGTATCGTGCACCTGAAAATTCAGCCAGGGAGTGCCCCCAGGCCCCCCGAGCACGACATCTTTCCCGACGGAGTTTTTTACCGTGACCGTCGCTTCGATGGCTTCCAGTGAGACGTAGTTATCCCGTTCGAGGGACAGGCTGACTTCCAATTGCGCGACCGCGAGCGGGCCGCTGACAATTAAAGCGAGGAGACCAAAAAATGTAGATAGAGCACGCATGCAATAAAGGGGGGTAGGTGGTTTCAGGGAGCGGAAGGCGTGGAGGCGGTTCGGAAACCAAGAAACGGTTGGGCGTAGAGGGCACCTTTCGCCAGCCAGGGACTGACATTCAAGGGCACAGGCACCGTCTGGTGAAAGTCCCCCCCCCGGAAGACAGGGACTTGCAGATCAGGGAGATCAGGGTCGGGAACCAGGGTCGCGGTCCATTCCGACACATTGCCGGCCAAACCTCCCACCCCATAGGGGCTGACATCGCCGGGCATGGCATCCACGTCGCACCACCAGGCATGTCCATCGATTTGGCCTCCTGTCGAGGGTTGGTCCGAGTAGTCGCTGCCCGTATTGGCCCGGGCGGGATCAGGCTCATTCCCCCAGGGCCATAAACGGCCTTCCGGTCCGCGCGCGGCTTTTTCCCATTCGTCTTCGGAGGGAAGGCGGCGGCCCTTCCACCGGGCATAAGCCCAGGCATCCCACCAATCCACGTTGAAGACCGGTGCGTTCAAGGTGATGGGATGGCCTTTCCACTTGCCGGCCGCCCGGGCGGCCGCCGTGACTTCGGCCCAGTCCTGCGGGAGGTGACCCTTCTTCGCACCTGGTTGGTCGGGGTGGTCAAACCGGTTGGGTTCCCCATGCGGCAAGGCATCGAGAAAGGCGCTGTAGTCCGCCAGAGTGACTTCGTAGCGGTCGATCATAAAGGCGGGCAAGGGGCGTTTTTGGCCACCCCGGAAGATGAATTCGCCTGCCGGAATCAGAACCATATCCCCAACATCACGAACCTTGGCCCGGGAATTCTGACGCCACCATGATATCCCGGCCCAGCCGGCCGCGACTGCGGCAAAAATCATCAGCACCACCAACGCCTGCTTCTGTTGCAGGCGCCGGCGCGCCAGCTGGCGGTCCCGGTTTTCCGGAAGGAGCGAGGTATGGGCTTCGGCCAGCCGCTGCAGGCCTTGCCTCGCCTCGCGGGCCAGTTGTTTCCATGAGTGCACCGCGTGCGGCCCCCGCGCCTTCATCAGGCCCAGCAGATGGGAAAGCTCCCGGGTCTGTCCGCTCCGGGGCTCCGCGAGGCGCAGGCAGGCTTCGGCCAAAACCGGCATGGCGACGGCGGATTCCTCTGCCCCGTTCCCCCCAGGTTGCGCGATATTGGCCACCCTCGGCGTTCCGTTAGAGCCCAGATAAAGGTGACCAGGCAACACCGGATCATGCGGGATCTGATGTTCCTGCATCCAGGTGAACGCTTCCGCAGTGGTGAGCAGCATCTGCAGCAACACATCCTGCGGGAAATGCCCCCGGTCTGCCGCCAGTTCCGGCAGGTTTTTCCCTCGCACCAATTCGCGGGTGTAAAAAATCTCCCCATCCGCTTCCTGGGCTTCATACACCGCCGCAATGGCGGGGTGCGAAACGAGCGCCCTCGCCCGGACCATCCGGCGGAATTCGCGGGCGGCCTCAGGCTGGGACGCCAATTCCGGACGCAGCCGCTCCAATGCCACCTCCCGCTGCACGGAACGCTGCACCGCCTTGTAAATCAGCGTCCGGTCCGTGGTCCGCAGCAATTCAATCAAATCGTAATCCCCCAGCGATTCCAGGTTTCCGCCCTCCAGCTCCGCCACGACCGCTCCCCCCCGGGAAATGGTCTCCACTGCAGGCAACCACTGCAATACCAAGGTCACCAGCTGATCCAATGACAATCCATCGACCAATGCCACCGTCAGCAGTTCCGGATAACGTTCCCGCAGCCGGGCCCGGGCCTCCTTCCCGCCAATCGAAAACACCGGCGAAAACAACAGCAGATCAAGAGCCCCTTCCGCCACGGCCATCGTCTCCATCTCCGCGACCGAGGCGGCCGTCAGGACCTTCTGGCCCGTCATTTCGCGCAGGCGGTCGGCCAGCCCGCGGCGCACCTTGGACTGATCACTGGCGATGAGAATAACCATGGAAATTTCTACGGAGAAAATCCCGCGCCTAACGATCCATCCGGTCACCCGGAAACAGGACTGCATCCGGCTGCCCAGGCAGGCTGCCCGGGCCACTGAAATCCATCAGTTCTCCCCCCGCGGGAGCCCCCTGCCCTTCCGGCAATTCCCGGGCCAGATCCCCCAGCATGGCCGGTTCGGCGACGAGATCCTGCAATTTACTTCCATCATAACGGAGCTCGACCGCATAACCATAATACTTGCGCAGCCCCAGCTTCACCAGTTCATCCGGCGAAAGGGGAGCCTGCCGGTATTCAAACGCAAACCGCTCGCCTCCCTCCACCCAATCCACCGGCTGTTCCAACCATTCAATGACCGGTTGGAGCGCCGTGGTCCGGTCGATCCGCTGGCCATTCACTTCATCAAAAAGATGCAGTTTGATTTCCATTTTGGAGACATCCGCCGCCTCCGGTTGTTTGCGGTCGATTCTTCCCTCGATCCTCAGGACCTCCCCATGGGCGCTGCCCGGCAACCGCTCGGTCTTTACATCGGTCACCACAAACCGCCCTTCCTTGCCCTCTTCCCCCTCATAGACCACCTCTTCGGGTGGCGGCAAATAGCCGCTTTCCTTCAAACGCTGTACGGCCAGCTCGTAATAATTGCCCGCCCCGGTTCCAAGCTGGCGCAGCTTGCGCCAATGCTCCACGGCCTTCCTTTCCTGACTCATGCCATCAAGGGTCAAGGCCAGTTGATAGATCAGCTTCGGATGCGTGGGGGCGGACTCCAAAGCGCTCCGCAATTCCTTCAAGGCGCCCTGCATGTCGCCACGTTCCCGCAAATAGATCCCCTCATCCAAATGCTGCAGACAGGCCTCCTCCACGATTGGCACATCCAGCGGCGCCGCCGTAATCACTGGAGGCCGCGCCAGCACGGGCTCCGCCGGATCCTGCACCATGGGAGGCAACCCGGCGGGTCCCGCCAACTCGGGATGCGGATCATCAAGGCCGGTGGTTTGATCTGAAAATGGATCAATCACCACCGGCTTGACCTCCGGTCGGGCCACCGGCTCCACCACTGATCCGGCCGGCCCGGCAGTCACCGCAGATGCCACCGGACGATGGTCCTGCCACACCATGGCCACTGCCACACCTTGAGCCAGCGCGACTGCCGCCAATAGGCCGCAGGCACTGCGGAATGCCCGGCTGCTCTGGCTACTGGGGGAATAATGGGGGAGTTCCATGGCTGAATAAGACGCGCACCCTAGGGAAATCACCGATCCCTGTCAATGCATCCCTTAAGTTGTGGTTCAATCCTTCATGATTGCACCCATCGGGCTTTTGGCGGGGGTGGCTGCCGCCGGTTTTGGGGCAGTTCTTGAAACCCGTTTCTTCCGGAAAATCAAGAGGTTGAGGAAACCAGAGCCCTTTTGAATATTGGCTCGATCACACTGGCACTCATCTGCTCCGCCAAACTGATGACGGGCAATCCTGCGGCGGATACCGGAAATTGAACTTATCCATGGAACAGTCATCAAACCCGCGGTGATAACCCTCAGGCTTATGAAATCCATCTCCTTGCTGGCAGTTTGCGCACTTCTGTCGGTTTTTCCTGCAAGGGCCCAGATGCAGATGGCGGGCCTGCTGAAACCGGGGGACGAGGTAATCATCGAAATGCAGACCCCGCCGGGAGATACCCCCAAGCCACCTGCGACCTATGTCATTCCGGAAGAAGGCAAGCTCAAGCTGCCGATGCTGAAGCAGGAAATTCCCGCAGCGGGTGTCTCTGTTAAAACTCTGACCAGCAAAATCAATGAAGCTTATAAGGGCAGCGGCATCCATCCAGTGCCATCAGTCAAAGCAATATCGCTCCCCCCACTTGGTATCTGTTGTCCTCATTTAGTGACGATCAGGGGCGGGGTGCCCAAACCCGGTGAGTATTCTCTCCGGCAAGGCATGACACTGATGGCTGTCATTCATCGCGCGGGCGGGATGGATGGGAAAGTCAGGAAGATCAAACTCGTGCGCGGAGGTAAAGAATTGATCTTTGATGTGCGGAAGATCCATCCCGATGGTTCTAACAACCCGGTCCTGATGGATGGGGATGAAGTGATTGTTCCAGACTGAATTGGCCGCTGAGGCAATGCTCTACAAGGCAGCCCTTTCCTGCAAAAAAGGGCACCCGTTGCCGGGTGCCCTTTTTCGTTATTTTACTTTATCAGAGAAGCTCCAGGCTTATTCCTGGACGGCCGGGACGGCTTCGGCGGCGGGGGCCGGAGCGGCGTTGGCTTTGTCGGCTTCGGCCAGTTCGCGCTCTTTGTCTTTCAGGACGGCGCGGCGGGACATTTTCACGCGGCCTTTTTCATCGATACCGATGCATTTGGCGGTGACGATGTCGCCGGTCTTGACGACGTCCTCGACTTTGTTGACACGGAAGTCGGCGAGTTCGCTGACGTGGATGAGTCCGTCGCGGCCGGGGAAGAGTTCCATGAAGGCTCCGAAGGCGGTGGTGCTGACGACGCGGCCGGTGTAGAGGGCTCCGATTTCGGCTTCGGCGAAGATGTTGCGGATGAGGCGCATGGCGGCGTCGAGGCCTTCTTTGCGGATGGCGTAAACGTGCACGGTGCCGTCGTCTTCGATGTCGATCTTGGCGCCGGTTTCGGCCTGGATGCCTTTGATGACCTTGCCGCCGGGGCCGATGAGTTCACCGATGCGGTCCTGCGGGATCTTGGTGGACTCGATGCGGGGGGCGTGTTCGCTGATGGCCTTGGGAGCGTCGATCACCGAGTTCATGAACTTGATGATTTCGAGGCGGCTGGCGCGGGCTTTATGCACGGCTTCCTCGAGGATGCTGAGGGGGATGCCGGGGAGCTTGAGGTCGAGCTGGTAGCCGGTGACGCCGAGTTCGGTGCCGCACAATTTGAAGTCCATGTCACCGAAGTGGTCTTCGGAGCCGAGGATGTCCATCATGGTGAGGAAGCGGGTCATGTTGTT
>JAYUWQ010000026.1:0-5882 GCA_043753485.1 bacterium | reverse complement strand
TCATGAGGCGGGACTGTGCGGCGGCCAACAAAACATTGCCGCCCGCCTGGGGTCGCCGGGTGCGCGGGCTTTGGGGAATGGCACTGAGGCTGGCCGCTTCCCGCAGGGTGAGTCCGGAAGCCTCCTTCCCGCACCAGCGGAAGGCCGCCGCCCGGGCCCCTTCCACATTGCCGCCATACGGAGCCAGCGTGAAATAGGCGGCGGCGATTTCCGCCTTTGAATAGTGGCGCTCCAACTGGATGGCCCGGAAAAGCTGTTCCAGCTTGCCGCTGATGGATCGGGTGTGCAGACCCCAACGCATCCGGCTCAGCTGCATGGTGAGGGTGGAGCCACCACCAAGTTTCCGGCCTGACACCACGCCCCACGCGGCCCGCAGCAGGGACTTGCCATCCACCCCCGCATGACTGAAAAACCTCCGGTCCTCCATCTCCAGCGTCGCCTCCATCAGGGTCGGGGAAATCTGCTCCATGCTGGTGGGCAACCGCAACCGGCCATCGCTGGTGGTCGTCAGGAAAAGCACCTTCCCCTCGCGGTCCAGCACCGTGCGCGAGTATTCCAGATCCGGGGGCAACAAGTCTGGCTTGGGTAGAACCCGGTAAGCCACGGCCAGCAACGACAACAGTAAGGCCATCCCTTTCAGCCCCCGGAGGCAGAAGCGCCGGAACACCGTCAGCTTTCTTTTCATAATTACTCCCGGGGCAGGATGATGAGTTTGCCGGCGGCTCCATTGGCGCGAACTTTGGTCTCATACATGTCTTCGGCATAGGGAGGCGGGACCACGAAGGTGCCGGTGCAGGTGGGGCGGAGCGCGTATTGCAGGGTGAGGGATTGCTCGGCTCTCAGCCCCAGATAAATCAACGCCCGGTCCTCCCTGACATCAATGTAGTCCGTGCCCTGGCGGGTGGCGAGGCCCGGCCGCAGGGAGTCGGGTTCTCCCGGCGGGGCGAATTCAAAACCGCCGGGGAGCATTTCCGTGAGGGCGAGGTTCGGCAGGTCGGTTTGGATCAGATTGCGGATGGTGAGTTTGGCGAAGAGGGTTTCTCCCAGCTTGCTTTGCGTGACGGCCTGGCCGTCGGCGTCCACCAGTTCCCGGAGGACTTCGAGATGGTGGCCGGCCGCTTTTTCCGGCAGGGTTTTGGCGAAGCCGGTTTCGATGGTTTGATACCACGCACCCAGTCCCTGGGGGGCATCGGGTGGAAAGAAGAACCGGGTCAGGCCTTCCGGGACGTTGATTTTCAATTGTCCGGCGGCGGGCCCGGCGAGTACCCTGACGTCCGGACCCTGTACGGAGGCGATGCCGGCCTTCACCCCACTGTCGCCGGCCAGTCCGGCATAGGCTTTGAGCGCCTGCACGCTCCACGCGGCGGAGAGAGTGTTGAAGTCCGCCTGCTCAATCATTTCCGTGAGGGGCTTCATTTCCTCGTAGGTGAGGGTTTTGGCGATTTCCGGGAAATGGCGGCACAGCACCGTGAAGACCGTGGCGTCGCGGGTGAGCTTGCTGGTGTAGTAATAATAACCCCAATCATCACTGGCCGGCCCGGGCAGCTTCAGGGTGGCTCGTTGCGCCTGGATCAGCGGCGTGGCGGCGGATTCCTTTTTGAGGAGCCGCCAGGTGGAGGCCAGCCAGGAGGCGGTGGCATCGCGGTGCCAGAGTTCCCTGGGGACTTTGGCATCCAGATAGTCCTGCAGTTTCAGGGCATAGTTCGTGGTAACCTCTTCATTCCTGGTGAGCAGATAAATGGCGGCCGCGCGCATTTCAGCCTCCCACCGGGTTTGCCAGTAGCGCATCCTTCCATTGCTGTCGAGCCAGGGGTCCGCCACTTTGGCATCGGCCATGAACCGCAGGCGCCGCAGCGTGGATTGATAAAGCCGGGCCGGAACGGGGAAACCGCTGTCCTTCGCTTCCGTCAGGAATTGGCCCGCATAAACCGTGAGGTAATCAAATCCCTCCGGATCAGACGCCCCCCAATAGCCAAATCCGCCGTTGGATCCCTGACGGTTCGCCAGTTGATTCATGGCACTGCCGACCGCCTTGGCTGCGTCCTCCTTGGCGATGCCGAAATTGGCATCCTCCTTGAGCACCAGCCACGGAAACGCCCGGCTGGTGATTTGTTCGGTGCAGCCGTGGGGATATTCCTTGAGGTAGGCGGAAAGCCCATGGGCCAGTCCCAGCGGAGTGGTCGAAACGATGGCCTGACGTTCGGCAAACTCCTGGAATAGAGAATATTGCACGGCCACATCGTGCGAACCATTGCGGAACCAGCCGCCCTGCACCTTCGCCGCCCGCGCCACGCCCGGACGCACGCTGAAGGAACTGCGCGACTCCTGTTTGGCGGTACCGCTGGTGGCGGTGAATTTCAGCTCCGCATTGCCCAGTGGCTCGCGCGCCCGGCAACGGTAGCTGAGCACGCGCTCCTGGCCGACCGCGATAGTTTGGGCCTCGGGAGCTGATTCGAGAATCTCCACGCCGCCCTGGCCCTCGATCCTGACGTTGACCTGGTCGGTGACACCCACGCCTTCCAACTGATTGGCCACGGTCACGCTGGCGGTAAATTCGTCGCCTGGCACCACAAAGAGCGGCGTAGTTGCGGTCAGGACAAAATCACCTTTCACAATGGTCTGACTTTGGCCCACCCCGACGGACTCCGGAGACACCGCCACGGCCATGACTTTGAGCCGGCCGGCAAAGTATTCCGGAACCTGGTGGAAAAGTTCCCTCCGCTCCGGTCCGCAGGGCACGAAGCCGCTCCAGTAGACCACCGGCGCATCGCGGCGGCGTTTGAAGGGATTCAAGCCGAGTTGCAACTCGGGGGCGCCCGACCCGTCGCCGCCAATCGCCATCGCTTTGCGGAGCAGGGTGAATTCCGGGAGCAGGACATCCATCAGTTGATAGGTGGTCACCTCGAGGGCTGCGACCGGCAGGAGTTTGGCCAGGGGGTCGGGGGCCTGATATTTGCTGACCAGATGAATTCCTTCATCCACGGCCCAAACCGCGATCCAGCCCGCTTTGGGGGCGCTATAGCCAATCGTCAGACGTTCGCCGGGGCGCACCCGGCTGGGGGAATCCAGGGCCACGGTCATTTCCCGTGTGCCGCGTGCCGCCGGGATGGGTATGATGCCGCTGGCGAGGGGATTGAGAAAGACATCGGGCGAGTCCAGAGCCCGGGCCATGACGACATGCAGATAGGCTCCTCCTTCGAGGTTGCCGGGCAGCTTGATTTTCTGCACGGAGGATTTGCTATCGCACTTGAACCACACTTCCGTCAGCACCGTGTCCCGCTCCACCGTGATCAGGCCGGCTCCGGTGAAAGGGGTGGTGAGGGAAAACTCCAGTTCCTCCCCGGGCTGCCACTTTTTGTCAGGTAATTTGATTTCCAGCTCGCCGCTGCGTTCAAGGTCCTTGGCGGCATCGCCCTTGCCCGCCACGAAGAAGGGAATCGAGCAGAGCGTCCAGCCGGCGGCATTGCGGAACTCATAGCGGAATTGTCCGGGATTGTCCAATGGCAGGGGCAGCGGGGTGATGGCGGCCGGCAGGCCGGCGGGCAGGGTTTCGAGGATTTCATCCCGTTCCTGGGATTGATAAGCGAGGCCGCCGTTCTCCTGTTTGGTCAGGACCGAAACGTGTTTGGTCTGCACCAGCAACCGCGTGAGGTCCGCCACCGCTTTGGGCTCCGTATCCGGACCAATCGCCAGCACGCTGACAGAAACCGCTCCAGTGGATTCAGATAGTTCAGATTCCGGTCCGCCTTGTGGCCGATCAGATAGGACTGCCGCGACACCAGGGTGCCCAGTTCCGAGCGCACCCCGCGTCCGCCGTCCGCTTCGAAGCCCTCCAGTTCCACCCGCGCCCGCAGCATGGGGGCGGTGTGGGCTTCCAGATCAAGGCGCAGGGTGGCTTGTCCTTTTTCATCCGTCTTCCCGTCCTCCAGGTCGATTTCCTTGTCCGCCGCGCGCTTCTGTTCCGTGATGCCGAATTGCCAACCTGGCCATTTGGCGAACGCGGGGACGGCCGGGGAAAGGTGGAGTTTAGCGGCGATCCGGCGGTTGACGGCGGGAATGCCGAACAGGGTATCAAGTTGCACCCCGACGGATAAATCATCGGGGGAGCGCCAGCCTTCGCCTGCGCCGGGCTGGAATTGGGCCTTCACCTTGAGGCGGTCGGGTTGGAATTCCTCAACCCTGATGGTGGTGGTGCCCAGGAAAACGGAGGATTCATGGGGCTTGGCATTGGCGGGCTTGGGACGGTGCAATTGCAGCCGCCATGGACCGGTGGGAGCCGTTTCGGAGGTCGGGATGGTTTGGGAGAACACGCCGCCCGCGGCCATATTCAATGGATAGCGCCCCGCGACCTCTTCCTTGGCATTGATCACGACCAGTTCCAGCGGCAAACCTGTCAGGTCGCCGGCCCAGTCCCGCTGCCGCACAATGCCGCCGATGTGGATGGACTCACCCGGACGGTAGATGCCGCGTTCCGTGAACAGCGTGGCCGACAGCGCGGATTTCTCACTATACAAAACGCCCCCGACATCAAAGCGGGAGGTGTCCAGTTGCCGGTCGCTTTTTGCCCAGGGGATAAAAGCCAGATCATCGCCCTTTCTGGCGAGCAGGGCCACCGGAGCCTTTTCCCGCTGTAATCCGCGCAGGGATGGCAAAGCCGCTTTGCCCAGGGCATCGCTGGTAGCGGATTTCAGCACCGAGCCATTCATGGAGAGCACGGAAATTTCCACGCCCTCCACCGGTCCGCGTCCGCTGAAGGACTGCACATAAATCACGCGCTGGCCTTCCGCCGCTTCCTTCATGATCAGGCCCAAATCCGTCACCAGAATGAAGCGCTGGTCCCGCACCCGGTCTCCGGCGGGGTAGTCGTTGTCGTTGTCGTGCTCCTCGTCCCCCTCATAGTGGGTTCCCCGGTCCGGGTCCGCCAGCGTCACCCAATCCTTGTCAGGAGCACCGTCCGCGGTGGGTTCATCGTCCTTGGTGCGGGGCCGCACGCCCTCCACGGTCAGGTGGAAAAGCCCACGCGAAGGAGCGGCGGCCGGCCCTGGTTGAAGCAGCGGGGCGAAATCGAAGGACGAGTAATTCACGCGGTAGTCGTCCTGTTTCACAATCGGCTGAACCGATTGTTCATAGTTGGAAATATGCTGTATTCCAAAGTTCCCCCGGAACCGGGGAGACGCGAAGTTGCCGCTGGTTTGACTGACGAGATGATTGATCTGGGCTGTCTGCACCCGGGCGACGGTGTAGCGGAGGTGGTCCAAACCCCGCGACTGCACGTTGATTTTCCGTTCTCCATTAAGGGCCAGCAGCCCGCCCTTCCCCAGCAGAAATGCTTCTTTCGGAATCTCCGGCAGCGTCGTCACGGCGCGGAACTCCTCAGCGGTGATGAAGCCTCCGGGGCCGGCGGTGTCCTTGGGCACGCGGATCAAAACTTTTCCCCCGGGCCGCAGCGCCACCCGTAGCGCCATGCCGGCTTCCATGGGCGGAGCATCAGGCATGACAATCCGCTCCAAGGGGAGTTTCGCTGATTGTGCGAGGACTTCATCCGTCACATTTTCCTTCGTCCACGCAATGAGGTTGTTATTTTTATCCCTGAGTTCCGGCGGGAGTTTCCATCCCTCCACGGCCTTGACCAGCGCAGCGGTTTGTGCCGGGATGCTGAACTGGACCAGGATGGCTTGTTCGGGGTCGCCGGCCGGGGTTTTGCGCAGGATGCCTTGGGCTGATTCAAAGAAGAAATTCGACGACTTGCTGTAGGCGGTGAGTTTTGTCTCCAAATCCGCCTCTGTGGCCCGCCCGCCGGCCTTGGCGGTCAAGCCCGCGGCAAAGCTGAAACGCACCAAGTCCTCCTTTTCCCCGGGCTGCATCAAGGGCGAGCGAAGGTA
>JAYUWQ010000025.1:0-2377 GCA_043753485.1 bacterium | reverse complement strand
CACTGTTCATCGAGTAAACTGCAGCCTCAGTGGTCCCGACAGAAGCGAGAGAGAAGGCAAACGCACTCAGGATGTTAAATTGTGCTTTTGAGGTAATTTTCATTGTTTTGATTTATGTATGTTGATCTTAGTCAGGGGTTTGACTCTAATGTTCTTTACCGTTGCGTGAATTGATTTCACAGAGTGGCCAGGAAGCACTGCTGAAGAATGCACCATTTGTGCCAATGTTGATTTTTAATATTCTCCTGAGTTTTCGAATTCGCAACAACTTGTTGAAAATGCACGAATTAGCAAATGTAATATTTTTGAGATTACAATCCGAGTCAGATGACGCACAGGGCGATCTGTAAAGAATCCCGACGATTTTGTGTCCGCTAGGAAGTCTTTCCATCAGGGCCCGCGATCCCATGGCCGCCCGCAACCTCTCCATCTTCAGCGAAATGAGCGTCAAAGCCCTGCGCACCGAGCCTCCAAAGGCACTCTCCGCTCCAAACGCAAACGCGCCTCCCTCAATCCAAACTTCAAACGATCACTTCTCCCCGCCCTTCACGCGCAAGCCCTGCCGTTCACGCGGCCATCAGCCGGCCGGCCGCCATATCAGAGCGGGTTGAATCCGCATTCCATTTGACGGCCAACCGGATAGCAGATGAAGGTAAAGGTCGCTCATGAACCCGATGTCCTCCTGCCCCATGCCCCCCGTGATCCGCCTCTGCCTGGGAGCCCTGCTGGGGTTTTGCTCCACCGCTGGAGCGGCCATCATCCACGTGGACCTGACCGCATCGCCGCTGGTGATTCCCAATTCCCTCGACGGGCTCTATCTGAATTTCGTGACCGGCGCCGCCTCCACCGCCGCCGTGCCGCCCACCGGATGGGATTTCAATCCCTATAACCGCGGCGACGGTTTGGCCTTTTTCAGCCCGGACTTTCCAGCCGGTCAGGGAATGCTCGCCTCCGGCAGCACCGCACTGGCCCTGCTGGGCGGGGAAACCATCGGCAGCACCAGCCTCTATCAATCCGGACAGGTCCTCGGCACCCCATTCCATAGCTCCGGCGTCCGGTTCACCGGCTTCCGTTTCCAAAATGAAACCACCGGCCAGCTCAACTACGGCTGGGCGCAATTGACAACCACTGGCGGGGGCACCGCCGCCGGATTCCCGGCCTCCCTCCTCGGTTATGCCTACGACAACACCGGCGCGTCCCTCACCGCCGGACAAGTCCCCGAACCGCACAGCAGCTGGATGCTCGCAATCCCCGGTGTGTTCCTGTTATACCGCCGGAAGGGCCGTCCTGCCTGATCCAGCCGGAATCGTCAGGCCAGGGCATGACGTTGCCGCAAAATCCACTCCAGAGTCAAGGCCCCGACCGCCAGCGCGAGGATGATCCAGTTGTCCCACAGGCTGGTTTCTTTCCGTTCCTCAATCTCCTTCGTCTCCGGCCCAAACAACGTCAGGACTTTCGCCGCATCCGGCAGGCCGGTCACCACCCCGCCACTCAAGGAAGCCAACCGCGCTGCCATTTCCCGGTCCACCGTGAGATCGCCCAGTTCCACCGCATTGCCGGCCGCGCTGATGGTGATTTTCTGCGACACCGTGCGCTGAGAATCCTTGGCGGTCAGTTGCTCCACCTCAGGTCCTGACAACTCCACCTGGTAACTCCCCGGCTCATTCAGGCCCTCGAAGCGGCCTTCGTAAAGCCCCTGGGAATCCTTCCGGTATTCCAAAGGACCGGAGGCCACCACTTTCCCCTCCTTCGTCAGGGTCGCTTTGACCTTGCCATTCACCAACGCGCGGAATTCGGCATCCATCAGCCGCGCCTTCACCACCACGGGTTGTCCCGGCTCATAGGTCAACTGGTCCGTGCCCAGCCGCACCGCCTCCGTGCCGGACGGCAGGCTTTCGCCCGCGCCCCAGCGCAGCAGTTGCCCCCAGAACCGGTGGTGATAGGTATCGCCCACCCCATAACGGAACCGCCACGTCTGATCGAAAGTCAGCATCACCACTTTCCCGAGATCGACCTGCGCCGCCACCACCAAGGCGTTCTTCGATTCCAAGGCCTTCCGCCGCTGCAGTTCCGCCGCGGGATCAGCATCGCTCCAGCCGCCATCCGTCACGGGCAATTCCACGCCCTGCCCATCCACCCGCACCGGTTGAGCCCAGGCGAGGACCTGCGCCCCTTCCTTCACCCCGTTGTGGGCATGACGCCAGCGCAGCACCGGCATCTGCTCCCAGATCCGCGCATTCTCCATGCCGCTGAGCGACTGCGAGAACACCGGACTCTGCCGCCCCTCCGCCGTCAGCGCCAACTTGTAGGCCGGCTCCGGCGGAGCACCAAAGGAAGCCGTGGCCGGCTCGAACTTCACCGGAATCAATTCCCGCGC
>JAYUWQ010000024.1:0-2380 GCA_043753485.1 bacterium | reverse complement strand
GACCGGGGCGACAGGTTTTCGAATCCCCATCCCAGCCGGCAGGGGCTCTGGACTCCCTGAAATAAAAACGCAGCGGAACCGGCGATGGCGCCCAGACGAAAAGCCGTCGGAAAGCCCCCCGGCTTTCCGGCAACCTACCCGTCTGCATGCCCGGACCCGGTCCGCTGCAATTTAAAATTCGTGCACCTTGGATTTCCTGCAATGGCGAAGCGTCATGAAAAATGCCGAAGCCACGGGTCCGGTGGTGGTGGAAATTTCCGGCAGGCAACCGGCAAAAACCTCTGCCGGGCATTGCCTGCCGGCCGTAATTCTACGGTGCGGACCACGATGCTGTCAGGAATTCAAAAGGATGAGGTCGAGAGGCTGAGCCGGGGGTTGCCCACCGGATCGCGCCGGGGCAGCCGGGCCATCGGTCACCGGTTGACGCAGAAGGAACGGATCCTGTTCGAGGCGGCCAAACGACAGGGCTTTTTGAAGCTTCCGGTGTCTGGATTGCGGGACAATGTGCTCAACATTTACCGTCTGTGGTGCGAGGCGGAGGGCTGTCCCTGCGTGGTGAAAGGCGGGCCGCCGGCCTGATGCGCGGGGCGCTTGTGCCGCGGGGGGAATCCATCCATCATAGGCGGTCGCGCGGGGCGCGGCTTTTTTATAGATGACCATGAGCAGTGAACCGAAGACAGTTTTCGTAGGCTTGGCCGGACTCGGCAATGTGGGGGCCGGCGTGTATAAGAACCTCATCAGGAATGGTGACCTCCTGACCGACCGAACCGGCGTGCGCATCAAGGTGAAGCGGATTGCGGTGCGTTCCCTGGAAAAACATGCCGATATGCAGATCCCGGAAGGGATGCTGACCACCGACTGGCGGGACCTCGTGAATGACCCCGAAATTCCCGTGATTGTGGAACTGATCGGCGGGGTCACCGAGGCTTATGATTTGGTCAAAACTGCCATTCTCGCCGGGAAGACGGTGGTGACCGGCAACAAGGCGCTGCTGGCCGGGCACGGTTATGAGTTGATCGCCCTGGCCGAGCAGGAGGATGTGCCGCTCTACTTTGAAGCGGCGGTGGCTGGCGGGATTCCGATCATCAAGGCGGTGCGGGAAGCCCTGATCGGCAACCACATCCAGGCGATCTACGGAATCATCAATGGGACCACCAACTACATTCTGACCCGGATGAGCGAAGCGGGGCTGAGTTATGAGGATGCCCTCGGCGAGGCCCAGGCACTGGGTTATGCGGAGTCGGATCCCACGCTGGATGTGAATGGCTGGGACGCCGGCCACAAGGCCATTATCCTCGCCTGGCTCAGTTATGGCGACTGGGTGAAACCGGAGCAGGTCTATGTGGAAGGGGTGACACACCTCACCCAGACGGATCTGAAATTCGCCCGCAGCCTGGGTTATGCGGTCAAACTGCTGGGCGTGATCCGGTTGGATGCGACCAACCGCATTGAAGTCCGGGTGCAGCCCTGCCTCATTCCCCAAACCAATATCATGGCCAACGTCCATGGGGTGATGAACGCGGTGGCGGTGTATGGCGACATCGTGGGGGAGACCCTTTTTTATGGCAGCGGGGCCGGGCAGAATGCCACCAGCAGTTCCGTCATCAGCGACCTGGCCGACGCGGTGGACAACCTGACCAACGAGGCTGGCGACAACAACGGTTTTGTGCCGCAGGGGCACTATGGGGCGTGTCTGCCGGTGGATGAAACCGTCAGCCGCTACTACCTGCGGCTGCGGGTGGACGACCGTCCCGGGGTGATCGCTTCGATCTCCAAAATCATTGCGGATCACGGGATCGGCATTCTGTCGCTCCAGCAGCCGGAGGTCGATCCGGGCGCGGATGCGGACCTCATGCTGATGCTCCACCAGGCGACCTTCGGCAAGATGAAACAGGCCGTGGCCGCCATCGCGGCACTGGAATGCGTGCTGGCCCCGCCCGTGCTGCTGCGGGTGGAATCGCTGAAGGCGCGGGAAGGCTAGGAACCTGATTCAGCTCCAGTCGGGGTAGTCGCCCTACCAGCGGCGGGGACCGTAGTAGCCATGTCCGTGGCCATGCCGATAGCCATGGCCGTAGCCACCCCGGTAAATGGGTCTGGGGGTGACGTAGACCGGGCGGGGAGCCACATACACCGGGCGCGGCGCGACGTAGACGGGCCGGGGAGTCACATACACCGGGGGACCACCGACCACTACGGGAGGCGGGGGATATCCGCCAGCGTAGTAGGGATCGACACAGGCGGTGAGGGGCAGGGCGGCGGCGGCCAGCAGGAGAAACCGGGAGGTTGAGTTCATGGGGTTGGTGGGTTGGGATTGGAACGGATTAGTCACCAAGGCGGAGGCGTTCGATGATTTCAGGATGGTCCGAGGCCCAGATGCCGG
>JAYUWQ010000023.1:0-2381 GCA_043753485.1 bacterium | reverse complement strand
CGAGCTTAACTTCACCGGCATCCAGAATCCGCCGAAATACTCGCCGGTCATTCGGATACACCATGTGGCTTCCGTGTACAAAGTGGTTCCCCGCCTCGTCCTCGTCGTGATGGTGCCACTTGAAGCCGAGGCGCGAAAAGAAATCCGCACTCCACTCAGTGGCCTCCAGTGTGATCTGACATCCCGCCGATCCAGGATCAATGAACATCAACCGCGCGAGCATGATTGCAGTTCCGTATCCCTTCCGGCATTCCTTCCGCTCGACGACGCCGAATGTGAGCGTCGCCTGAGATCCAGGGAAGTAATGCGAGATGCCCCCACCTCCTACGACCACGCCATCGACTTCTGCCACAAAGTAGAAGACACCCTCACTTCGGATCGCTTCACGGAAAAACTCAAAGTATCCAGAAGGAAGAGACTCACCTTCGTGTTCAGTGTAGATCGCTTCCAGTCGAGGGAAGTCGGACTCCTCAACAAATCGGATGAAGCACTTTGCCGCTTTAGGAGTCATTTCTTGGCAGAACGTCGATGTGTGGCACTGGCTACCGGGAGCGCCTCTCCGCAACAGGGTTAAACGTTGTAGTGAAGAGGGTCATTTCGACTCGGGGCGGGTAGCCGGTTGTCCAGCACCGTCTTGTTCGGTGTTGTAGTATTCGCCGCTGTATTTCGTGGTAGGGTTGTCGATGTAGTGCAGGATGTCAGCAATCAAATCAGCCTTCGTGGCGGCAACATCACGTTGCGATCCCAAGGACTCGGCTACCATAGCTGAAATGTCGTAGAGCAGGTTCCCCCACACTGCCTCCTCGTCTGGAAGCCACATGCCGACCAGCACCATCACCCGTATCGAGTCGGGAATCAGGGCGATTCGAACAATCTCAACGCTCTTCTCGTCGCCTGACACATCTGGATCGGGAAGCTCCGGCAACCTTGTCAATATGTTCTTCAGAGTCCCGTGACGGGTGCCCCGTTCGGAGCAAACAACATCATCGAACGACTGGCGCAATGAACTCTGCACCTCGTCACGCTCTCGTTCGGTCTCCAGAACGATAGCATCAACAACGTGGTGGAAAATGTCCGAAATGAGCATCCCCCAGATCTCAGCGGGCTCTGCCCTGTAAGTCTCAGGAAACACGTTGCATACCGATACCGAAAGCATCCCGCCATCAATCCAGGCGCGGAAAACCTCTTGGCGTCGCGCCGCGGCTTTGACTTCGTCTGGAGGTTCGAGGATGCGCATAGTTTTCTTCACCGAACAGTCCATTATGCCACCACATCTGGTGGGATATCCATTTCAAGAGGCGGCATAATTGGGGGGGCTGGTGGTTTGTAAAAGCTTGGGCCTCAAGGGATATGGATGGGACTGCCTGACCATATCCGGCCCCAACAGGATTTGCAAGAAGTTCAGGGGATTTAAACGGGCCCTGAAGGTCAGGATTGGTGATTCGTCAGGAGGGGTCACGGTTGGCAAGGGTGGCTGGAAAGGGGAACCCAGGAAGGAGGGCGGGTGGAGGCGTCAGTCAGGCCGCCAGCGATCGATCTAGGACTTGCCGTCCGCCCCGGCAACCCCGGTCCCTGGTCTGGTCCTATCCCATTCCCCTGCCGGATGCTCTGCCGATGCTCCGGGGCGGACTGCAAGTCCGCGCTCCTCCTTTTTCCCTCACAGGAGGGGCGCTTGGCCCCCCACGCAAAACCAGATCAGGGTGTGGGTATCCAGGAGCAATTTCATTCCATGTATTCCCGGAAGTCTTCCAGTGGTTCATCGAAGTCAGGCGACACCCAGAAGGTCCCCGGAAGATCCTTCCACAGACCGGCTTTGGCGCGGGTCGGTTCTGTGGGCACCAGCTCCAGCTCCGCTTTCACTTTGATTTTCCGGTGCTGCCACCCCTCCGGCAGCGGCAGGTGCAGGGTGCCGTCCGGCGACGGGGTTAAAATGGCGGTGAAAGTGCTCATGGCGGAATACTTTACATGCTAACCGGCTTTCGTAAAGGAATCACTCCTCAGGGGGCACGGTCCCGCTAAAACCCAGCCCAGACCGGAGACACTCTTCAGCCGCCGTCATTTCGCTCTCCTTTTTCCCACACAGGATGGGCGCCAGGCCCCCAACACAAAACCCGCCCTCCCACGGAGGGAGGACGGGCCTGGGGTCAGGGCTCCGCGAAGGGAGCGGGGCCGGGTCAGTTCACGCGGACGGTGGTGATTTCGGTCCAGGGACTGGGGCCGCGGGAGCCGATGGCGCGGACCCGCACGCTGAGGTAGCTGCCGACGGCAAGATCGCTGAAGACCTTGGTGACGCGGGCTTCCGAGACGAGGGGGAGCGTCTCCCAAAGGTTGGGGTCGGGGCTCTCGCCGCCAACCATGGCCTGGACTTCGTAGTATCGTTT
>JAYUWQ010000022.1:0-2383 GCA_043753485.1 bacterium | reverse complement strand
GGATTTAGTCGAGGGTGAGATCAGGCCTGCGCGTCGCCCCCCCGGATTCGTCATACGTCCACGGGTTGCTCTTCCGTCACTGCCGCTTCCCCCATCATTTACCGATTGGTATCGTGGCTGGATGGAGCAGGCGGCGGCCGACCTGAATCAGTGACGGCCTTCTCTGAAAACAACCAAGCCGATCAAGTCAGCAGTGGCAACGGCGAAACGCTGCTAGTTCGCTTCGCTTTGGACGCTCAATCTCCGCCGAACCACACTTCAAACGCTCGCCTGACGATTCACCAAGATGCCGAAACTGATAATCTTGATCTTGTGCCTTTCAATCCTCGGTTGCGCGAACAGCGTCATGCCGCCTGATAGCTATGCTTACGACAATACCAAGCCAATCAGTCCCCAGTTTCACGGCATCCAGTTAGGCAATGGGATTGACTCCAGAGAAGCTGACCTTCTGGCGACCGTCTACTTCTCGCAGTACGAAGGGTCTTGCGGGGGGAATATGCCTGTTATTCGACGCGGACGCTTCTGGCACGCCTCGACCGTGGTTGGTTACGGTGGAAAGTCACACCCTGACATTACAATTGACTCCAGATCAGGTGTCGTGCGGCAGAAAGGAAATCCTAGTTCATCTCCACCATGGGACGATCTTCGAGGATACGTGGACGAGGTCATCGCAAAGCTCCAGCAATAGTATGACTTCAAGAGCGGCCCCTATGTCATGCCGGGCAGACAAGGCGCGGGTGCCAACCACCGGGGCTTCCCTGTCGTCCACGCTCTCCGTGACTTGAACCCGCCATTCCGTTTCCACGCTCACCCCCGCCCCATCTGTTCCAGAATGCAAACGTTCCTCCTCTCCGCATCCTTCGTGACCTTCTGTTCAAATTCTCTATCCATCCGTGCCATCCGTAAAATCCGTGCCATCCATGGCCCGTCTTCACCCCTTCCCTTCACCAACCCCTCACAAGGTCACTCGCCCGCCTCCGTCCCTGCTGCCCGACCAGCACCCCCTTCGGCTTCATAAAATCCGGGAGATTGGACTCACTCGGCAAAGGCTGCCACTGCTGGGTCAGGCTCAGCACCTTCCGCTGCAGCTTGCCCTCGATCATCACCGCCACCGCATCCAGCTCGTCTGGGCTCTTCCCCTTGTTGGCCCGCTTCCAGTCCTTCTTGGGCTCGATGTCCGCCTTCTTCCCATCAATCTCCACCAAGCCACGGGTGGAAAGCTGATAGGCCACTTCCTTGGGCAGCCGGCAGAGTTGCTGCCGCATCACGAGCGCACACACCTGCAGCACCAGTTCCGCCGCCCGGGTCTGGTAGCGGTCCTTCGCCCGTTCCCCCTTGGGCCCGATCTTCCGCTCACTAACGGCATCGCTGGAGTTTACCCGGATGCATTTCCCCAACACCCCGGCCTCGCGCTCGATGGTATCCACAATGGCCCCCTGCTGCCCGGTGCTGTCGAAGCACATGTTTTCCCACGGCACTTTGTGGGCTTCCACTTGGGCGATCACTCCCTTGGCGATCTGCATCGACCGGTCCGGCCGTTTCACGTCCACCGGGATTTCCACCTTGGCTATGATCTGGCAGACATGGGGCCCCGCGGCTCCCAGGGGCGCGGAGTTCCCATGACCGGGAACAATCCCCATCTGCACCGGCCCGGTCTCGCCCACCACAAAAATCACCCCATCCCCGCCCATGCTCAAATCCACCCCGCCATAGCGCACCCGCGTGCCGCCCTGCCCCCACGGCCGCGGCCCCATCGCCCCGCTGTCCAGGAGATCCAGCTCGCTGATGACCACCGTCCGCACCCCGTTCGGGATGATACGCCCCCGCACCTGCGACCACCACTCCAGCGAGTTCTCCCCGCCCGGCAAAGCCTTCCGGATCTCGATGTCCTTCGCCCCCATCATCATGGACAGCCGCTTCCCTTCCTCCAGCGAATCCAATGCCGGCGACTTCGTGCCATCAAATACGATCGAAATGCCCGGCCCCTCATCCCACGAGAGCGCGGAAAGCCACCGGTCCGGCAGCTTCTCATCGATGGCGCGGGTATCCCCATCCATCGGCCGCGACGCCGCCCCCAGGGCATTGCCATTCCACACCGTGGGGTTGCCGATATGAACCGACTTGCTGGACTTCGACCCAATGAACAGATTCGTCCCGATCGACAACGCATCCTCCGGCAGGCCCTGCGCTTCCTCCAGCAGCAGCCGCGTGCGTTGCGCATGGGCCCCGACCTTCTTCGCGATGTCCGCCGCGCTCTCACCATCCGCGATCGAAACGCAAAGAATCCCCATCCGGGAGCCCTTGTCCGCCGGCACCGTGAGCAGCGCCGGTTTGGTGCCCCGATACATCTTCCCGATCTGCCAGCGGTTCGGCATCGCCGCCC
>JAYUWQ010000021.1:0-5906 GCA_043753485.1 bacterium | reverse complement strand
CGGCGCGCAGGCGCGCGACGGTATCTGCCGGCAGAAAATCAGTGAGGACCGCGCGGCGGGCTTCGTGGCGGGGCAGGCCGGTCAGGGTTTCGAAGGCGGGATTGACCTCGGTGAGGTTGCCGGCGGGATTGATCATGAGCAGCGCCGCGGAGGCGTGCTGGAACAGGCCGCGGTAGCGGGCTTCGCTGGTGCGGATGGCCTGCTCGTCGAGCCGGGCATCAGTCACGTCAAAAATGGTCAGGAGCAGGCGGTCGCCGGACAGGGCTGCGGGACGGAATTCGATATCCTTCACCAGACCCTCGGCATTCCGCAGGGAGCAGGTGAGTGGGGTGTGCCGGCGCCATACGTTTTCCCACCACTCGTCGAGCGCCCGCTTTTGGAAGACCTCGTCACCCGCACAGGCCCGCTCCAGCCAGGTTTGGACCGGCTCCCCGGTTTCCGCGGCAAAACCCAACACTGTCTGATGCTGGGGATTGGCATAAACCACATGTGCCTCGTCATCGAGCAGCATCATCCCAAATGGGGCGGCTTCCGCCATTTCCCGGAAAGACAGGTCAGCCGGAGTGGTGGATTTCAGGCTGGCGGCGGGTTCCGGGGAAGTGGGGGAAGGATCAGCCACCGCACACGTCAGGACGAGCCCGCCGACGGCTCCTGCGGCATCCTGCCAAGGCTGGATTTCCCAATGCACCAGGCTTTCGGTGCCGTCGGGGCGCAGCATCGCATCGTCGATGCATTGTTTCCCGCCGCCTGCCAGACAACGGTCATACAGGTCCCTCCAATCGGGGTGCAGGTCGGGGAAAATCTCGTAATGGCTGCGGCCGGTGAGAGTGGTCGCCGGGATTTGGAATTCACGGACCCACCGGCTGTTGAACGCCAGGTATTTCATGGAGGGATCAAGGATCGCGACTGCGGCCGGGAACTGATCCAAAAGCACGGGAAATGAAGCCATCTCCCACGGTGGCGCAGCGGGCGCGCCCCCCCGGGCCCGATGATAGGAAGGCGGGGCCGGGATGGCGGCGCGCACCGGGCGGCTGAGTCCGAGTTCCTCCAGCCGTTTGGCCAGGGCCGCCATTTCCACGGGCCCGGTGAGGAGGTCGTTGACGCCATAGTGCGCAGGGGTTTCGCCCGCGGCCAATTCATGGTGCACGCCCATCGCGATGATCCAGGGCTGACTGATCCCGGCTTCGGCCCGGACCCAGGCCACAAATTCCTTCATCGCGGCATTGTCGCCATTCAGGGGGGCCAGCACCAGACGGTGGTCCTCAAAGAGTTCGCGTCCCCGGCCGACGTCGGCGCAGTCCACGACCTCCAGACCATGTTCCCTCAGCACATCGGTCAGGCGCTGCCGGATCTGGTGATCGGGTTCCACGACCAAGGCGCGCTGACGGGGGGAGGCGGAAATGGCGGAGTGGGTCATGGTGGAAATTCTGAATAAAGTCAAAATTAAACAACCCGCGGAGCGGCTGAGAGTTGTTTTGCAATAATTGAATCGCAGAATTAAGAGCAGTATCTATTTCGATAAAATAATCAACTCCCTTTAATCAATTCAGCCCGATTTTTCCTGTCGCTTTTTGGACCCTGCCCCATAAAACCGTCCGGGTCATCCGCTTTGGCGCGGAGCGTGTATTTTAATAGCGGCGTCCCGGGAAACCGCTGGGGAGGTATCGAAAAATCCCCAAATGAGACCGCTGTAAACCGCTTGTCCCCAAGAAAGAGGAACTAAAATTACCGCCTTTGCCTTGCATTTACGGGGGCGCTGTGCGTGAGGTTGTTTCTCATGAATGCTCCCCAGCCGGCTGCTGCTTCACCGACCCGGCAACCCGTGTCGCCGCTGATCCGGGCCATGCTGAACCAAGGTCGCGGGGACTTGGATCCGTGGTTGGCGGGAATGAATGGGCTGGCGCTGGCTTTTTTGGTGACCGCGTTCGGTGTGGCGGCACCGGGGGCTGATGCTTCCCGCCTGCGGACGGAACCTGAAACCACCCTCGTGGACGATTCCACGAATCCGATGGTGGTGGAGTTGGCAGCGCTCCCCGAAGTTTCAGCTGAGCCAACGGCTTCCGCGGCTGAGGCTCTTCCCTCGCAGGACGTTGCGCCTCCGGCGATTCCGCCAGCGCCTTCCCCAGCTGAAGTGTGGCGTGACCTTCCGGAGTTGATTGATCCGGTAGTGGTGAGGGAACCCGGACGGCGGCCTGAACCCCGCCCCGCTCCTGCCGCTGCTTCCCGGCCCCAGGACGCTTCCCGCCCGCCATCCGCGGTTCCAGCCCCGGCTTCCGCTGGTCCGCCTGCGCGCAGTCAAAACGGAGGGGCCACCCCCGCTTCAGCCATCGGCGGAGGGCGCGGATCCAATCCATACCCACCTTACCCGGCCTTTGCCCGGCGGGACCGGCTCCAAGGCACGGTCGTTGTCAGTATTACGGTTAAAAATGGGGCGGTCGGCTCCGTCCAGGTGGTCAGCAGCAGCGGATCGTCCGCCTTGGATCAATATGCAGTCAGTCACGTCCAGCGCCGCTGGAAGTGGCCGGCCACTACTTCCCAAACCTTTACCCAGCCCTTCCGGTTTGTCCTGAAGTAGCCGACGATTCCTGATGATGCTTTCCAATATCATGCCTTTTCCTGTGATCACCGCCAACACCGTGGTCGACTTTATCCACCGGGGTGGTCCGATCATGATTCCCGTGATGCTCACGGCGCTGCTGGCCGTGGTCGTGGTCGCGGAGCGGGTGGCGTGGTGGATCGGCCTGCACCGGCGGCGCGATCCGGCCCGGCTGGAGTCCATTTTCGCGGCGCTTGAGGAGCAGCGGATCGATGAGGCCAAGACGCTTGCCGCGACCTCCCAGGATCCCGTGATTTGCATGATCCATCGTGGGCTGCATCACCACCACAGTTCGCTGCAGGGGGCCCTCCAGGTCTCGGCTGGTTTGGAACTGCAAAAAGCCGGCCGGTTTCTGACGGCAATGGACACGATTGTCACCCTTGGCCCCCTGCTGGGATTGCTCGGCACCGTGACCGGCATCATGGGCGCTTTTGGCTCGATCGGCGCCACGGAACTGGCGGTGGAAAAAGTCACGGGCGGCATTGGGGAAGCCCTGATTGCCACCGCGGCCGGACTGGGCATCGCGATCTTCACCCTGATTCCCCTCAACTTCTTCCACGCCCGGCTCGCTAAACTCCAATTTGATTTGGAAGCCGCAGCCACCAATGTCGAAGTGCTCACCTCCAGCCATCCGGGCGCACCGGGTGCGGCCACGGGCTCCCCCCGGTCCTGACATGAAAATCCGTTCCCCATTGCCGGTCAGGAAAAACCGTTTGGAGATCATTCCGCTGATCGATATCATGTTCTTTCTGCTGGCGTCCTTCATGCTGGTCAGCCTCACCATGAGCCGGCAGCAGACCATCAAGGTCAATCTCCCCGTTGCGGCCAGTGCCGCCCGGGACATCAAGCCTGACATGATCAATCTGGCGGTTGATGCCGCCGGGCTGATCCATCTCGACACCCGTCCAGTGACCCTGCCGGAACTGGAAAAGGCGCTCGCGGCGCGGCACGCGCGGGATGCCGCCACCCCGGTTTATATCAGCGGCGACGAGGAGGCCCGGCATGGCGCCATGATCGCGCTCCTTGATGCGGTGCGACGGGCCGGCTTCCAGAAAGTCGCCTTCCAGGTCAGATCCGCTCCCTGACCGATAGCCCTCAGCATCCATGTCCCGCATTCTTCAAATCTGCCTGATGGTTCTGACTGCCGCCTTGTGTGTGGTGTGCCTGATCCAGTGGCAGCGCGAAAGCCGGGTCGCCGCCCATGTGGCAGAAATCAAAAACCAACTCGGCGAGGCCCGCGAAACCGTGGCGGACCAGACAGCCCGCCTCGCGGCCTGGGAACAGGAAATCGCCCGGCTGACGGCCGCGCTTGCCGCGCAGAGTGAAGCCAGCCGGCGCCTGCCGCAGCTCGAAGCGCAGACGGTGGAGGCCCGCCAACAATCGGAAGCCGGTCAGGCGTTGCTGACCCAGTACCAGGCCAGTCTGGCAAGGCTGCATGAACAACTCAAAAAGGCCCTGGACGAACGGGATGCCCTGGCTGGACGCCTCAACGAACGGACCAAGGAATTCAATGCTCTGGCTGACAAATACCGCACGGGCCGGTAAGCGGGGCGGAATCCACGGTCCACTGCCGCGGATGAGCCCTGCCGGAGACATCGCCTGCCCAAAGCCATCGAAGGGGTTTTAGCGGTGGGCGGATTCCTGACAAACGGACGGCTAGAGCACGCCGTTGTTCCGCAGTTGCAGGTAGAACCAGTAAACGAAGCCGACAAAGGCTGCCACCAGCAGCAGAGCCGTCATGGCCTGGCGGGAGCGGGCGCGGTTGAGACGTTGGGCCTGCCAGCGGGTGCGGTTGAAGGGGCGGCCGGTGTATTCCTCCTCCTCTTCGGCGGCGATCAGGTTCCGGTTCCGCAGGCGGGAGCCAGCCATGAAGACGGGCGCAGCGGTGATGCTGGCTTCCAGCTTGTAGATCTTGTCCTTGATGGAGTCTTCCTCACGGCGCATCTGACGGATGCGCTCTTCAAGTTCGGCGTGCTTGGCTTTGGTGGCGCGGCTGATTCCTCGTTTGGTGGCCATGGCGATGCTGGGTTGGATGGGATGGAACGGTGACGGGAAAAGAAAGACCTAGCGGAAGATCAGCCAGGCGGCGAAAATCACTAAGGCGGTGGCGGCCAGCGGCACTGTGAAGCCGAGGCCGCAGAAGAGCCAGAAGCGGAAGGTTTCCTTATTCAGCGTGACGGGCAGGGTGGAGGGCGCCCCGGTCGAAGGCAGGATCATCGCGGCGGTCGCGGTGGCAGGGGAGGGGACCGGAGCGGCCGGCTGGTTCGCGGACGTTGCCCCGGCGGTGAGGAGATGGATGCGGCTGGAGCCTTTGATGTATTCCTCGCGGGCTTCGTCAATCATCCCGAGCGCCCGGCCGAGATCGTGCCGGAGGTCGGAAGGATTCCACTGCTCCGGATTGAGCGAATCAATCACGTCGAGGTGATGATTGAAAGTGTCCTTGATGACCAGCAATTGCTCCACGCGGCGCTGGGCTTCGTAGGTTTCCCGGTCAAGGTGGGTCAGGGCCTTGGTCAGCTTTTCCCCCATTTCGACGCGGCCCTGCATGAATTCCTTCTGCTGGCGGCTCAGTTCCTCAAAGCGGAGTTTTTCCTGCTCCAGGGCCTCGGCTTCCTGGCGGAGCTGGGAAAGGCGATGCTGCGTGGTCTGCACCCGTTCCTCCAGATCACTGCCGCGGGACATGGTGTCAGCGGGCAGCACCAACCCGTCGCCTTCGTCTTCCAGGTAATCCATGTGGAAGGTTGCCTCCCGGTGATTGGAAGGGTGAATCGGGGAGGCTTGGCGGGAAGTCGTCGGATGCATAGAGGAAGAGATGACTTTTAACCCCGACCAATATTACAGTTTTCCTAAGAGTTCCAGTCTTTTCATTCGCTTTAAGCTTAAAAAATAGGGAACGCCGGCACAAACCGCGGTCAGCAGAGCCATCACGCCCACTGCACCTGCCAAAACCCATGGATACCACGCCACCCGTGAATCCAAGCTGCCGGGAGGATACCAGATCCGCCAAAAACCAGGAACAATAAAAGCCCCCATAAACAGCAGGATATACACAAAATTAAGGATCAGGCAGAGGGTGCCGCCGAATCCCGACACCACCCGGGCCGGGCTGGGGTCGGTGAAATTGGGAAAAAGAACCCCCAGTCCGAGTGACAAGGTGGTCAATCCGAGGCTCATCATCACGATCCCTACGCAATAGACGGTCAATTCCAATGGCCCCATCCCCAGCCTGAGGCCGGAGAGCAGCATCAGCAGGCAGGTCACGGTTCCGATGATTCCGGCGAAGAGCCCCAACTTGAGCCGCAGCACCTTG
>JAYUWQ010000020.1:0-5908 GCA_043753485.1 bacterium | reverse complement strand
GGGCGCGATCCTTGGTTCCAATTGCCACTCAATGCACGGCAGCATGATCAGGATGGGGTCAAACTCCGTAAGTTGCGTAGGGATTTGAACCCCGGTTGCAAATAGCACCCTCCGGAAAGAAAAACTGAAAGCCATGGACGCTTCATGCCCCACCGGCTATGATGACCCGGATCTATTCCGGCGTTCGAAGGACTGGAACTTCCTGCATGAAACTTCAGCGCGCTCACCTCATTCTGGTCGATATCAGCGGCTACACCCAGTTCATCCGCCTGCACCGGATGAGTGTGATCCATGCAGAGCATATTATCACGGAGCTTCTCGAAAGTGTGATCGATGCCTCCAGCCATCCTCTGATCCTGAATAAGCTTGAGGGGGACGCTGCTCTGTTTTACGCATTCGCCGACGAGGGCGAGGAGTCTACTGAAGCGTCCGCCCGGCAGAGCGCCCGCGAGGTTCTGCGGCAGATCGGGAAATTCTTCGAGGTGTTCCGCACGCGGGAGCGGCAGCTGGTGAGTGAATGCACCCTGTGCCTGTGTGACGCGTGTGCCAAGGCGGGCGAATTGCGGATCAAGGTGATCGCCCACACTGGAATGATTCTGGTAAAGCAGATACGCCAGTTTGAGGAAATCGCGGGGGAGGATGTCATTCTCGCCCACCGGTTATTGAAGAATTCCATTCCCTCCGACGAATACCTTCTCCTTACGGATGCTTTTCTCGCGCTGTCAGGCCCACCGGACACGATGCCCATGGAACCGCTCTGCGAAACCTATGCGGGTCACGGCCGGATCACGATTCACGTCCATCAACCAGCCCGGGCTGCCGCCCAGCCAGTCCGCCCTCCCACTTCCCTCTGGCGCCGGCTGGGGACCACGCTGCGGCTCGAGTCCCATCTGGTGAAGCGCCTCCTCGGAGCCCCGGCCAAGGAGTTTCACCATCTGCCATCCAGGTCCCCCGGCCAAAATCAGAAATCGTGAGCGCTGGTCGTCCCGGCATGGGCGCGATGTTGAAGGTCAGGGTGGGGTCGGCTTGAGTGGCCCGGGTGGGGGTGTGGGGAGGCCGCTGGATGAAGGGGCGGGGGCTTTTTTGAAGAAGATGAGGTGCTGCCAGGGCAGGCCGTCAAATTCCCGGTCGACTACAAATCCCATGGGGAGCCATTCCTTGCGGATCTGGTCCTTGGACATTTTGTGCTCGGGCTTGATGGGGACTTTGTTATCCTCGGCGCGGAACTCGACGAGCGCGACGCGGCCTTCGGGTTTCAGGGCGGCGTGCATGGCCCGGAGCTGGTGGGCGGGGTGGCTGAACTCGTGATAGACATCGACGAGGAGGATGAGGTCGCAGGAGGCGGGTGGCAGTTTGGGATCGTGATAGCTGCCGAGGATGGTCTTGATGTTTTTGAGGCCGCGGCCGGTGGCGCGGGCGGACAGCATGTCCAGCATCTGCGGCTGGATATCGACGGCGAGGATGGTGCCTTTTTCGCCGGTGAGGCCGGCCATGGTGAGGGCATGATAGCCATTCCCGCAGCCGAGATCGCTGATGGTCCAGCCGGGCTGGATGCGGAGTTCCTTGATCATCAGAGCGGCGTTTTCCTCCTGTTCGCGGTTGGCGCGCATCAGCCATTCGGCGCCGGTCCAGTGCATGGTCTGGGCGATGGTGCGGCCCTGGTATTCGGTGAGGGCAGGGGGGGCGTCTTCTGCCAGAAGCAGGGACGGGAGGAGGAGCAGGCAGAACAGCAGACGCATGATGCCAAGGATACGCGGGAATGGAGGGAGTCCAGACAGGGAATTGGCGATTGCGCGGCGGCGGGGGGTGTGGGAAACCACGAAAAATGTTCGATCTTACTGAGAAAATCGCGGTCATCACCGGTGCCGGACGCGGCATCGGTCTGGCCATGGCGCAGAGTTTTGCCGAAGCGGGAGCCAAAGTGGCGGTGGTGAGCCGCACCGAATCCAATGCGGCGAAGGCAGCGGAAGCGATCAATGCCAAACATCCCGGCGCGGCGAGGGCCTATGCGGTGGACGTGGCGGATGGGGCGGCGGTGGCGGAAATGGGCAAACAGGTGCTGGCCGATTTCGGCAAGGTGGATATTCTGGTGAACAACGCCGGGCTGACCCGCGATGGCCTGACCCTGCGCATGAGTGAGGAGGATTGGGATGCGGTGCTGGATACAAATTTGAAGGGAGCCTTCCACATGCTGAAGGCCTTCCAGCGGTCGCTGCTCAAACAGAAGGACGCGCGCATCATCAATGTGGCCAGCATCATCGGTCTGATGGGCAATGCCGGGCAGGCCAACTATGCGGCAAGCAAGGCGGGTCTGATCGGGCTGACCAAAAGCCTGGCCCGGGAATTTGCCGGAAGGGGCGTCACGGTGAATGCGATCGCTCCGGGATTCATCGCGACGGATATGACCGACGTGCTGAGTGACGAGATCAAGACGGGCATCCTCTCAAAAATCCCGCTGGGCAGCATGGGCACGGTGGATGACATCGCGGCTGCGGCGCGGTTCCTGGCCAGCGTGGAAGCCCGCTATATCACCGGCCAGGTGCTGGTGGTGGATGGCGGGATGGTGATGTGAGGCCGCGGGCGCGGGCTGAGGGCAGGCTCCGAGGGAGGGAGAGGCGTGTCCCGGAGACCCTGCGCTAGGACAGGGCAGGGTGATGATAGGGCGGGACGGGGCACCCGATGGTGTCGGCCACGGCGCGGAGCAGTTCGGCCTCGTGATTGGAGACGTCGCCATCGGCAAAAACCGTCGCGGCACAGGCGTAGAGCAGTTGCTTTTTCACCATGGGGACGGCGCGGTCGAAGCGGTCGAGCGCGGCATCAATGCGGTCGAGGGAGACGGTGGTCAGTTCCGGGTTCCAGCGGATGGCATGTTCCTGCAGGGCGTGATTGGCGGCGGCGAGGGCCTGCTGGTGACCGGGACTGCCGGGCGAGCCGGAAAGGGCCGCGAAGGCGGACAGGATGGCGGAGGCCTCCGGAGAGGCTTCCGGCAGGTGGCGGATCTCGATAGCGGGTGGATTGGTGCGGCGGAAATGCAGGTCGAGATTCCGGCGTACGATTTTCTGCAGCATGAACTCGAAGAGATCCATCTGGCCGTCGGCGGCGATCAGTTCGGTGAGGATATGGGAGAAGCGGCCATACTCGGCCGGGGTGAGCCTCCGCAGGGCAGGAACCGCCAGATCGATCATGGCGATGAGCTGGGAGGAATGCCAGCCTTGGATTTGGGCGGCGACCTCATCCACGGTGGCGGTGGTGCGGGCATCGGCCAAGGTGGCGAGGGCGGTCCGCTCCCGGGCGCGGGCGTCGGGATTGACGGACAACAACATGGCGAAGACCGCGGCTTGGGCGCCGGCGCTGTCGCGGAGCAGGCCCCGCAACTCCGGAGGGATGAGCGAGTTGATGTGGATGGCGGATTGGATCTCCTCCGGGGTGGGCTGGCCGATGCGGTCGAGCGCGGTCATGGCCTGGCTGGTGGTGACTTTCCGGCGGATGTCCATGAAGCCGGCCATGGAGCCTTCCGGATGGGCGCTGACGGGAACGTTGCGCACGCGCCGGGCTTCGATCTCCGGCAGGGTGACGGTGGGCCACTTCCCGTCCCAATGGGGCAGGATGGCCTTGATGCGATGCTCCAGTGGCGGGTGGGTGCTGAGGGCGGAGAGGAAGGCGTGGCCCATGGCATTGCTGAACATGAGGTGGCTGGCCTCCTCGGTGCGCGGGTTTTTCAATTGCGAGCCATAGGCGTAACCACCGATCTTCAGCAGGGCGCCGCCGATGCTGTCAGGATTCCGGGTGAATTGCACGGCGGAGGCATCGGCGAGGAACTCGCGCTGCCGGGAGATGGCGGCCTTGATGAGGTTCCCGAAAAAGACCCCGAGATAACCCAGGATGAGCAGCAGGATGCCGCCCAGCAGGAGCAGGAGGCGGGGATCGGCCTCCTTGCTATTGCGGTTGCCGCCGCCGCCCATCTGCGCCGAAAAGCGCAGGAGAATGCGTCCCATGATGGCCATGATCAACAGGCCATGCACCACTCCGATCAGCCGGAGATTCAGCCGCATGTCGCCATTCAGGATGTGGCTGAATTCGTGGGCGATCACGCCCTGCAATTCATCGCGCGACAGCGCCTTCATGCAGCCGCGGGTGACGCCGACCACGGCATCGGCCGGGGTGTGTCCGGCCGCGAAGGCGTTGATGCCTTCCTCATCATCCATCACCCAGACCGCCGGCACGGGAATGCCGGAAGCGAGAGCCATTTCCTCGACGATGTTGAGCAGTCTCCGTTCATCGGGATGGGTGGTGTCAGGATCGACGGCGCGGCCGCCCAGTTCCCGGGCCAGGACCGATCCCCCGCTGGAAAGCTGCAGGATCTTGAAGCCACTGCCGAGGCCGATGGTCCCGGCGCTGACGGCCGCGATCATGCCGAGGAGTTTCCAGTCCAGCAGGCCGCCCTTCCAGCCGGTGGCAAATCCGGCCGCGAGGTAGAGCAGGACGATGATGGTGACGACCGAAGCCGCGAACAGCATCAGCAGCAGCCGGGTGCGGCGGCGGGCGTCATCCTGGTTCTGGAAAAAATCCATGGGGTGGGAGGAGTGATGAGACCATGCCCGGACCGGGCCCCGATGGGCCCTGCGGCAACGGGAGGGGGCAAGGATAGGGTCCGGAACAGGAACAGGAGGTCACGAAGGTCAGGAAGCCGGAGGGTTGGCTCCGTCAGCGTCGTGATTTTCGGTTGAAGGCGGTCTGTTATTTTCCCGTGGAAAAAACCGGGGGCGTTGCCGAATGCGGCGTTAGAACTGGACTTTGACCGGGGTGCGTTCGGCGTCGTTGGAGACTTCGAAGAGCTGGGCTTCGGTGAAGTTGAAGGTGCCGGCAATAAAGCTGCTGGGGAACATCTCGCGGCGGTTGTTGTAGTGCATCACGGCGTCGTTGTAAGACTGGCGGGCAAAGGCGATTTTGTTTTCCGTGGAGGTCAGCTCCTCGGTGAGCTGCATCATGTTCTGGTTGGCCTTGAGGTCGGGATAGGCTTCCTGGACGATGGAGAAGCGGGTCATGGCGGCGGTGAGGCCGGCTTCGGCCTGATTGAGGGTTTGCAGGGCGGGGGCGCTGGTGGGGGCGCTGGCGACGGCTTCGCGGGCGCTGGAGGCCTGGTTGCGGGCCTTGATGACGGCTTCCAAGGTGTCTTTTTCGTGCGCCATGTAAGTCTTGGCAGTTTCGATCAGGTTGGGGATCAGGTCATAACGGCGCTTCAGCTGGACGTCGATCTGGGAGAAGCCGTTTTTATAGCGGTTCCGGAAAGTGACCAGGCCGTTGTAAAGACCGATGACCCAGAACACGGCAATGGCGGCGACGGCGGCGAGGATGAGCAGGATGACAAGAATGGTGGACATAACGGATGGGAATGGGTGGAGTGGACTGGCCGAGCATACCCCGGACCGGGCTCAGGTAAACGATTTCTGTGGGGCTTCGAGAATAATTATGCGGGGGTTTTGGAACGCGGCCTCACTGCGGACGCCGTGCCATCACCCACCCCGGCACATTCACCAGAAAAATCAGGGCGGCAAAAATGTGTGTCAGGAAATTCAAGCTCATTACCTGACTGATGCTGAGATGCAGCGCAATGATGGCCAGGCCACCGGCGAGGGCCCAGCGGCGGTTGATCAGGACGACGAATCCGAGAAGTTCGATCAGCAGGCCGGCCCCGAAGAAGAGGCGGGCGAGATGGGGATGATTGACGAGGGTCTGAGTCACGGTCTGGAGCCAGGCCGGCGGCATTTCCAAGGTGTCGTGATAATGCGACCAGTTGGTCTTCAGCAGCTGCACCGCGAGATAGGGCGCGTCGTAGAGCCACATGAAGTTGGAGTTGGCCAGCTTCACCACCCCGCAGACCACATAGGAGGCAGCGATGACCACGGTG
>JAYUWQ010000019.1:0-2391 GCA_043753485.1 bacterium | reverse complement strand
GCCGCAGCGACGACCTCCCTTCTCATGGAATCTATCTCCTTAGATGGATCCCCGGCGCGATTTTCCTTTCCACGACATATGCCAAAGGCCCCCCAACCCGTGGAATGCCGGACTGTCTATCCGGCACACGGACGCTCGGTTCGTAGTTCCCACCAAGGACAAGCACCGGCTATACGCTTTCATTACCGCTTTCCAAGTCCTGCCCGTCCTTTTCAAACACCACTCCAGGAATTGAAGATATCACCTGGAATTCGGCAGACCGAATGCATTGGAAACATCACTCGATTTGGTCGGGCGGCTCCAGGAGAGGGAACTGTCTTCTTCGCCAGGCAAAGGTGGACGAGTCTTCTTTTTCTTGCGTCCTCCGTCTGATGTCTCGCAGGCACACAGGGAAACTGCTGCCAAAGTGGCCAGCATGGTAAGACGCAACAGGTTCATGCGGGGTAAAATGAAAATCAATCCCGCTTCAGGTCGGGCTATTATCGAAGACCACTTCGTCCCCTGGTTGAATCGCAAAACCGGGGGTGATGGACTTGCTGTCAATGTCGGCCACGGTCGTGTTTCCCTCGATCCGCACGATGTTGAGCTTGCCGATCAATTGGCTGCCACGCTTCACCAGCAAACGGGATTCGCTGCTCACGCCTTGGTTTTGGCCCAGGTTAACGATGACAAACCCAAAATCAGGATTCACGGCGGAGACCGTGCCGGTACGGCTGGCCAATTGAATGGACTTTGTCCGGGTGGCCTGTTGCTGTTTGAGCCGGCCAATCAGAGTCTGGCTCTCAGCAGCCGCTTTCTTGGCGACATCAGCTTCTTTGGAGATCTGGTCAATTTCCTCGACCTTGGCGTCATTCTCCTTTTTCAGCGCTTCGTTTTTGGCCAAAAGCTCTTCGGTGGTTCCGGAGCTGCCGAGGATGTGGGTGATTTCTTCCTGCATGGCCTGTTTTTTGGCCCCGATGTCCTCAATCTCCTTTTTGACGCCAGCCAGATCTTCTTCCTTGCCCTTGGTCTCAGTGATGAGGGCCTTGACTTGGAGATCCTCGTTCTTGGCGTTCTTCTGGGTCTCGGAGTAACTGGCGTAAGTTTCAGCAATGGCCTTGCTCTGTTCACGGACTTCATCATGAAGGACCACGGTGGCCCGGTTCAATTCGTCTTTTTGCAGACGGGCATCCTTCAGACTGGTGCGGATCATGACGGACAATACAGCTCCGCCGATGGCACCAAGCGTGCCGAGAATAAGAAGTGGCTTCATAGGGAAATAGAAAAAGTGAAAAATTATAAAGGCGCTTACTTGGCCATGGGCGTTTCGGCAGCAGGTGCCTCCACTGCGGGTGCATCCGCAGCCGGGGCGGGAGCCGGGGCGGCAGGGGCATCGGCCGGTGGCGCAAAAGGATCGGCCGCAGGAGCGGGAGCCGCGGGAGTTGCGGGAGCCGCCGGCTCACCAGACTTGGGGGCTGCCGGGGCAGGAGCTGCCGCAGGGGCCGGACGGGCATTCGAAGGCATCGAAGCAGCCCCTGTTTTCACCTGATCGCCGGGAAGAATCGAATCTCCCGGAGCTACCGAACCAGGCACGATTTCGGCAGCGGAGGAACCGCTGGCCACATTGGTGACGATGACTTTGCCCACGATGGAGTTGCCCCGCACCACATCCAGCTTGGCTTGGCGGACGACCGAAGAACCATTGCCTGCTCCGATTGTGACAAAACCCCAATCCTGATTCACGGCCGTGATCCGGCTGCGGAAGGTTGGGGCCATGGTGCCCGTTTGCTGCCAGAGATCAATCCGCTTCAGTTCGGCAATCTGCTTGTCCAAGGTCGCCTTGCTGGCCAAAGCGTTTTCGATGGCGCTTTTGGCGGTGGATATTTGGTTGTCATATTCCACCCGTTTGGCTTCCTGGGCCTTCAATTCAGCGACCATGGCGGGCAAACCGCCCAAATCCTTCATTTTCTGCTCCAATTCATCCAAATCTTTGGCTGCGGCCACTTTGGATGCCGTGGCGTCTTCCACCAATTTGGCGACGTCTTCTTTTTTCGCCGCGGCTTCCGCCTTGGCTTTCTCAGCCTTGCTGAGGGAGTCCTGCATGTCCTTCAGTTCCTTTTCGGCCGTCGCGGCACCCGCCACCGCCGCAAGTTTCTCCTTGGTGGCTTTGGTCTTGTACTCCTCGGCATTGGCAGCCTGAATCCGTTCTGCGGTCAGCACGGGACGCACCATGCTGTAAATGATTCCGCCACTAGCCAGCAAGGCCACACCTGATACGATCGATAAGGGCTTCCACATAATCTTTTAGTCCGGGTCTGTTTTTAAAAAAATTGGTTCCCTCCGTTTAAAGAGGATTGGAAATGAACACAACACGAATTTCCTGCGGGGTGGCAAGATTTTTTACGCGAAGTT
>JAYUWQ010000018.1:0-5921 GCA_043753485.1 bacterium | reverse complement strand
ACTCGGTGCGCAGCGGTTTGGTGGCTGGTCCCACCGGTCCGGTCATGGCTTCCCAGACGGTTCCGGAAATTGTCTTCGCGTTATTCCAGATGATGTTTTTCATGATCACCCCGGGGCTCTTTATCGGAGCTTTCGCCGAGCGCATGAAATTCAGTGCGATCCTCATTTTCAGTCTGCTCTGGAGTCTGCTGGTGTATGTTCCGGTTTGTTATGGCGTCTGGCACAATGGCCCCGGGAAACTGGCGGGCAGCTTTTTTGGCCTGACTGATGTCATCGATCTCGCCGGGGGAATCGTGGTGCATATCACAGCAGGCATCGCGGCCCTCGTAGCCTGTATCATGGTTGGTCCGCGGAAGGGATTTCCCACCATGCCTTTCCTGCCTCACAATCTTCCTTTCACCATCGCCGGGGCCGGGATGCTCTGGGTAGGGTGGTTCGGATTCAATGGCGGCAGCCAGACCGCTGCCAATGGGGCGGCGGGCATGACGATCGTGGTCACCCACCTTTCGGCCTCCGCCGCGGCGTTGACGTGGATGGCGATCGAGTGGTTCAAGAATGGCAAACCCAGCGCCCTGGGGATAGCTACGGGGAGCATCGCCGGACTGGCCGCGGTCACGCCGGCGGCTGGTTACGCGGCTCCGTCCGGAGCGCTGGCCATCGGTGCAGTCTCGGCGGTGTTGTGCTGGTTCTGCTGCTCGAAGTTGAAGCAGCGTTTCCGTTACGATGATTCCCTCGACGTTTTTGGCGTGCACGGCATCGGCGGTATCGTGGGGACAGTGCTGGTGGCAGTCTTCGGTTCGTCTTCCATGGGAGGATCAGGTCAATTCAACATCGGACCCCAACTGATCACCCAATGCCTTGCCGCACTCTATACCGCAGGACTGTCCGGCGTGGTCACCTGGGGACTGCTGAGCGTGCTGCGCCGCACCATTGGCTTGCGGGTGGATGAAGCTGCGGAGGCAGAGGGTCTCGACATCAGCGAGCACGGGGAGACGGGGTATAGCGTCCAGTAGGTGCCTTCAATTCCAGTCCGTCATAACGTATCGCGCTTTGTTCTGCTGGAGTAAGCCTGACAGGGCGCTGAAAGTCAGTTGCCGTCTTAAGGGAAGGGATTGGCGCTCAGGCGCAGGGCCGTTTCGTCAACGGCCGTCTCCATTGGTCTGACTTCCGTGCCCACAGCCGGGGAGCTGCCGGGGGCGGCATCAGGAGGCACGGTGCGGAGGGAAAACGAGAAGCCTGCAATACCACACAGGATCAACAGCGCCAATCCTCCCGCCCATCTGCGGCCGGGGTGTTGACCCGCTGGAAGGAGGCGCTCGATTCTTTGGCCAAGGGGCGATTTCAAAGCCATGCCCGCGGCGGGAGCGGGCATCCGGGCGGCGTTTAAGGAGAGGAGAAATTCGACGTATTCCCGGGGACTGTGTCCGGAGTGGGCCAGCGCAGCGCGGTCGCAGAGGGCTTCGCTTTCGGCATGAAACTGACGTTTCAGCCAATGAGCCAGGGGATGCCACCAATAGAAGCAGTATACAAGCCGCGGCAGCCAGGCCAGCTGCAGATCCTGTTGGCGGAGATGCTGCTGTTCGTGGGCGATCACCATCTGCCATTGGGAGGGCGTCCAAGTGCGGGCGCTGTCAGGAAGGAGCAGCACTGGCTTGCGGCCCCGGGCCACGCAGGGGCCGGAGATGGCGGAGGATTGCAAGGCCGTGATTTCATGAGGCAGGGCAGGGGAGCCGGCCCACGGACGGGCGCGGCGGATCAGCCGGTGCAGCGCCCGGGCTTCCAGCAGCACCCGGGTCAAGGCCAGGGTGGTGCCGCTGAGCCAGAGTCCTGCGGCGAGAGTGGACCATGAGGCAGGGAAAGTTTTGACAGACGCCGCTGCCGGGACCGCTGCGGTGCTGGCGTGGCCCAAGCCCCACCAGCCGGACAGCCAGGGGGCGGCCAGCAGTCCGGCGGCGATCCCCAGCAGCACCTTGCGGCGCAGGGCGGGTTGGGACGCCGGCAGGAATTTCCAGGCAGTAAACAATCCCGCCAGGAGCAGGGTCGCCCGCAGCGCGGCCTGCATCAGCCAGTCGGTGGCGGGGCTCATGGGGTCCCCCCTGTTTGGTGGGAGGCATCGTGTTCATCCAGCAGTTGGCGGACCCGCGCGACTTCGGCGGCGGAGAGCGGGCCGTCCACGGGATCCAGCAGGCTCTGTACTAACTGCTCCGGCGACCCGTCGAAAAAAGTGGCCAGCAACCGTTTCAGCGCCCCTTTCCGGGCGCGCACCGGCGAGACGGTGGGTTCATAAACATACTTCCGGGATTCGCGGGTGTGTTTGACCGCACCTTTCTCCTCCAATACCGCCAGCAGGGAACGCACCGCCGAATATTGAGGCCGGTCCGGCAAGGCTTCCAGCACCTCCTGGGCGGTGGCCCGGTTCCGTTGGTATAACACGTCCATCACCTGCCTCTCCCGGCGGCTGAGCTCTGTTTCGTTCGCGGCCATCTGCGTCCTTTTACGCATTTTTACCCGGAACACAAGGGAAACCCGATTTAAATGCAGTAAAAGCCGCATTAATTCTTGCATTCTGGAACAAAGTGCGGATTTTACCGCACTTGAGCCGGATCCCGGCCTTTATTATCCTGAAATCACTTGATTCCATCCTCCTATGAAAATCCATCTGCGTCCTGTTTTCCGTTGTCTGCTGCTGGCGGCGGCAGCGCTGCCTTTGGCCAATTGTGCTTCCGGGCCGGGCACGGCCTATTTGCCGGCGCCGGCGCCGATGGCTGAAACCGGTGGATATTAGGCAGTGCCCTCTTCTCCTCTGGCGGTATCCCGGGAGGCATCCACTTCCACGGTGGCCAAACGTAAAACGTCGCGTCAGGGCCTGGCGACCCGGGCGGGGGATGAGACTTGGTCGGCCGTTGCCGACCTCCCCTTCTACCGGAAAACCACCGGCCAGCCGGATGCGGTGGATTCCTTCTACTACAATGACGGAACCGGCGCCCGGGCCATGGCGGAAGCGCTGGGCGGAGGCCCTCGCAAGAGCGGCCCCTTTTCCATGGCGGGAGGGCGTTTGGACGTGGCTTTGAAGGGCAGCTATTCCGGTCCCTGCCAACGTTATGAAGCCGCAGGCAAGCGGATCGTAATCGGCAGCCCCGGCAGTAGTTACGGGATTTTGCTCTCCAACCGGACGAAACACACGGTGGAAGTGGTGGCCAGTGTGGACAGCCTGGATGTGATGGATGGAAAGACGGCTTCAGTGAAAAAACGCGGTTACATCATTCCGGCGAAAAGCGAACTGGCCATTGAAGGCTTCCGGGTGAATGCGCAGAAGGTGAAGCGTTTTGTGTTCGGCAGCGTGGATGCCTCTGCCGCGGCGAAAGCCGGGGTGGCCCGCAATGTCGGCGTGATCGGGCTGGCGGTTTATGATGAGGATGAGCCACAGGCGCGGCTGGCCCGGCTCGTGGAATCGCAGAAGCGGGGTGCGGCGGATCCCTTTGCGGTTCCGGCCCGCTGAAGCGGTCCGGGCTTCTACTTTGAGGAGTGGCAGGACCGGAGTTTGCCGCGTTTTGTAAGAAACCGCGCCGGGCGGCTTCCTACTTCTCAAAGCGTGAACTCTCCCGAACAACATCAACTCTTCGACTGCTGGACGCGGGATCATGGGGCGATTCTGCATCATGTGGCCCACGGATTCGCCGAAGGGGACGACCGGCAGGACCTGATGCAGGAACTGCTGCTGGCAGTGTGGAAGGCGATCCCGGCGTTCCGTCTGGAGGCGCAGCCGTCCACCTTCATCTACCGGGTGACGCATAACGCCGCCATGACGTGGCAGCGCACCCGGCGGAACTACCGCCGCAAGGTGGAGCAGTTCAGCGCCCTGGGGCCGGTGGCGGAAGCGGGCGGGTCGGCCCCGGATGCGGAGCGGCTGGCAGCGCTCTACGCCGCGATCCGGGCGCTGCCCCCGCTCGACCGCTCGCTCATCCTCCTTTCCCTCGACGGCCTGTCCTACCGCGAGATGGCGGCCCTGCATGGCCTCAGCGAGGGAAATGTGGGAGCCCGGCTCACCCGGCTGCGGCAAAAACTAGCAATAACCCTGAAGGAGGCCTGCCATGAAACCTGATGATCTCGATCACCTGTGGCGTTCGCCACACAACCAGCCGTCCGCGGCGCAACTCGAACAAAACAACATGCAATTCCTCACCGATCTTCGCCGCCGCCATCGCGGGGCCGTTATTTTCATGATCTGGATCCTCGTGGTCCTGACCTTCCTCACGGGTAAAGTGGTGGTTCAGCTGATCTGGCCGGATCCCGCCATGGACCGGATCGATCCCGCCCGGGAGTGGGGCCTTGTCCCGCTGTTTGCCCTGCCCTGGGCCTGCCTGATCATCTTCTTCCGGCACTACCGGCAACACCGGGCCCGGCATGCAGACTTCGCGCAATCCATCAGCGCCAGCCTGCGGGCGCTGCTGGATGAAAACCGGATCGTGCGGGACCAGCAAAAATGGGTGGCTGGGCTTTGGGCCCTGATGATGGTATTGATGCCGCTGATGGTGCATCAATTGCGGGCGGCCGGGAAAGCCGGCGATGAAATCCTGGTCCCGGCTTTTGTCCTGCTGCCGTTGCTCATGCTGGCAGTCTTCGGGGGGATGTGGTGGCGGGACCGGCAGATTCTCGGGCCAAGGCAGCGTCATCTGGAAACCCTCCTGGCAAGTTATGAGGGAGACACTCCCCCGGTGGGGAATTAAAACCGCCCGGAAGGCGGGAGGATGAACCGGAGCATGATGAAACCGAAAATACGGCTTCTTCCTTCCCGGTTCATCCTTCATACTCCCTCTCATGTCCCACGATCACGATCGCGATATCCGATTTTCCCATAGTGTGCTCCCGGCGCGGGTCATGGAGCAGGAACCGTTGTCGGCGGGCCCGGTCACCCGCAAGATTCTACGGGCCGAGAACGCCCTGCAGCAGCGGGTGGAATTCGAGGCCCTGGTGTCGCGGATTTCGAGTTTGTTTGTCCGGCTGAAGAGTGAGGAAATCGACAGGGGGATTCATGAGGCGTTGAGGGAGATGGGGGAATTCCTGGGAGTGGACCATTGTCATTTGTGCCGGGTGGATGGGAGCGGGGAATGGGTGGACCACACGCACGAGTGGGCAGCGGGCGGGCGGCCGCATCCGTGGGCCGGCACGCGGGGACTGCGTCTTGATGAGCATCTGCCATGGTCGGCGGTGCGGCTGCGGCGGCTCGATGGAATCGCTATCTACTCGGTGGATACCCTCAGTGGGGAAGCCGCGGTGGATCAGGCGACCTTCCGGGCGCAGGGGATCAAGTCGGTGATTTTTGTGCCCATGGCGGTGGGCGGCCGGTTGGTGGGATTCATTGGATTGGACTCGACAGAACTGGAGATGCACTGGACGGAGGATGCGATTTCGCTGCTGAAAATCGTGGGAGGAATCCTCGCGGATGCTTTGGACAGGCGGCGGGCCGAGGATGCGCTGCGTAAGGAAAACGACTTCACCCAGGCGCTGCTGAACGCGACCGGTGCCCTGTTCATTGTGTTGGATGCCGAGGGTAGAATCGTGCGGTTCAATCATGCCGCCGAATCCGTCAGTGGTTACATGCAGGACGATGTGCTGGGGAAAGTCCCCTGGGACCTGTTCATCCCGCGCGATGAACGGGTGGCGGCGAGGCGCAGTTTCAAGCAGTTGACCACCGCGGCCACGGCGAGCGCTTTCGAGGGCGGAGTGGTGTCGCGTTTTGGCAAGCGGCGCGTGATCTCCTGGTCCAATACCGCGTTGCTTTCCGAGCATGGACGGACCGTGGAATATGTCATCATGAGCGGGATTGATGTCACGGATACCAAACGGCTGGAGGCGGAGGTACTGAACGTGGCCGAGCGGGAGCAGAGCCGGTTTGGGCATGACCTCCATGATGGGCTGGG
>JAYUWQ010000017.1:0-2393 GCA_043753485.1 bacterium | reverse complement strand
GGGCGATTCATGATGAGAACCGCCCGCAGCCTGCCCGGGTGGAGCCCGGCACCTTCAGCAGCCAGGAGCAGCCGGGCAAACCGCCCTCCGATGCCGTGATTCTGTTCGACGGCACCCCGGCCACTTTGAAGAACTGGGTTTCTGACAAGGACCCGAACCAAGCCACCAAGTGGGAGGTCAAGGACGGCAGCCTGCAATGTGTGCCCGGCTCCGGTTACGTCCGCACCAAACAGGAGTGGGGCGACTGCCAGCTGCATGTCGAGTGGTCTGCTCCCAGCAAGGTCGAGGGCAACAGCCAGGGCCGGGGCAACAGCGGCATCTTCCCCATGGGGCAGGTGGAAGTGCAGGTGCTCGACAATTTCAACAACCCCACTTACGCCGATGGTTATGCCGGATCCGTCTACGGGGTGAATCCTCCCATGGCCAATGCCGTGCGCGCGCCCGGGGAGTGGCAGGTCTACGATATCGTTTTCCGCCGCCCGGTCTTCAAGGATGGCAAGATGGTCGAGGATGGTTATCTGACCGTTTTTGTGAATGGCGTCCTGACCCAGGATCATACCCCGCTGGAGGGTGGCGGTGGTCACAAAGGCCGCTCCAAGGATCATCCTTTCCCGGAAAAAGGCCCCCTCAAGCTGCAGGATCACGGCAATCCCGTCCGCTACCGGAATATCTGGTACCGCCCGTTGCCGGCCCGCGCTTCGGAAGGCGGCGATGTCAGCCACATGAGTGCGGAAGCCACCTCCGCGAAGCGTCAGAGCATCGCGGCCGGTCTCCGGGCCGATGCTGCCAAGGAGCAGGGGAACGGCAAAATGCTGAAGCTGATGGAATCACTGGTCTATGCCCCGGATGCCGCGGCCTTGACTGAATCCACCAAACTTTCCACCGCTTTTCTAGCTTCCGTAAAAGATCTCAGCGGCGATGCCCTGGAACAGAAAAAGGGCTCAATCCGGCAAGTCCACGAAGCGTTGAAGTATCTTTCCAACTACAAAATCCTGCCGGCTGCTTTGCCGGAAGAATCCGCTTTGGGCGGGATCATCGAGAAAGCCGGCTGGAACGCGCCGAAGAAATAAGACGGCCTCCAAATCCCGGAACTCACTTTGAAAAAACCTGCGGAAACCATTCCGCAGGTTTTTTCATGTTTGAGGTGGCGTGAGGATGGCGCTGGAACAGGGGGAAAGCATTGCAGTCCGGGATTTCTTTTTGATGGGATTGATTCAGGATGCGCGGAGATTTCTTTAAAAACCCAACCTGCCTGTGCTCCCGCTGCTTGACTCCCTCCGCCTTCTCAGTGAACCGACCCGGCTGCGGTTGCTGCTCCTGCTGGACCAGGCGGAGCTGACGGTGGCGGAATTGCAGGAGATCCTGGCGATGAAACAGAGCCGGATTTCGACGCAGTTGGGGCTGCTGAAGAACGCGGGTCTGGTCCAGGCGCGGCGATCGGGGAAGAACTCAATCTATGGGCTGGACCGGGTGAGTGCGCCGCTGCGTACGCTGCTGCGGGAAGGCGCCCCGGAAATCCCGGAGGCTTCGGCGGACCGGGCGGCGCTGAAGCTGGTGTTGCGGAAGCGTTCGGATGCCGCGAGGATTTATTTTGACCAACTAGCGGGGAAGTTCGGCCGCAGTTATTTGCCGGGCCGGTCGTGGAAGGCGCTGGCGGAGACCCTGCTGCTGCTGATGCCGGCGCAGGTGATCGCGGATCTGGGGGCGGGGGAAGGCACGTTTTCCCAACTGCTGGCCCAGCGGGCGGAGCGGGTCATCGCGGTCGATTCCTCCGAAAAAATGGTGGAATTTGGATCCCAGGTCGCCAAGGCGAATGGATTCACCAATCTCGAGTATCGCCACGGGGATCTGGAAGAGCCGCCGATCGCGGATGCCTCAATCGATTTGGTGTTTCTGAGCCAATCCCTGCATCATGCGGCGCGGCCGGACCGGGCGCTGCATGAGGCCTTCCGCATCACCCGGCCGGGTGGACGGATTGTCATTCTGGATCTGTTGAAGCACGACTTCGAACAGGCCCGGGAGCTGTATGCCGACCTCTGGCTGGGTTTTTCCGAGGTCGAACTGCAGGGTTATCTGGAAGCGGCCGAATTCCGGAATATTCTGGTCCGGACAGTGGATAGGGAAAGTGAGCCCCCGCATTTCCAGACACTGCTGGGCATGGGGGAGAAGGCGGGCGCCTGAGCCGGGTAGTCAGGCAAGGCGATGGATTATTTCTTGGAGGGAGCCGCCGGGGATTTGCCTTTGGCGGCATTCATTTGGCTCATGGTCATCATCTTGTGGATGTTTCCCTTGGGCATGATGGTGTAAATGCCGTCATCCCCGTGGTATTCGCCCGTTTCGCTGACCCACGGCTGGTTGTCATACCGGTAGGGTTCGGTGGGTCCGGGAGGGAA
>JAYUWQ010000016.1:0-5927 GCA_043753485.1 bacterium | reverse complement strand
TGGCCGGTGAGGGGGTGAAGGGCGGCCAGTTGTATGCCTTGGCCTTTCTGCGCCGCGGCGCCACTCCCCCCTGGCACAGCGGCCCTGACCCGTCCGCTGCCGCCGCACTGCTCACCATCAGAAAGTCTCTTGACGATTGACCCCTCCGCTCATCCATTCACCAGCGCTTATGTCGAACCATTTCCGGCCCCTCCTCGCCCTCTCTGCAGTGGCACTTGTCTTCAGCTCCTGCAGCACTGTCAATAATGCCATCGACCGCGGCATGAATGTCTTCCGGGGCAAGGAAAAGACGCCGGAGGAAATAGCCGCAGCCGCCGCGGAAGGCAAACCTGTGGTCTTGCCTGGCCAGAGCCAGTTCAATACGGCCCTCATGCTCGTCGAGATCAACGGGGTGAAGCGCAAGGTCGTCATCCAACTCAATCCGCAGGATGCCCCGAAAACGGTCGCCAATTTCAAAAAACTTTCCTCGGAGGGCTTTTACGATGGTCTCGCTTTCCACCGGGCCATTAAAAATTACATCGTTCAAACCGGCGACCCCAATACCAAAGCCGACGACAAAAAGGACGAGTGGGGCCTCACCGACGCAGGCTATAAACTTGCCCCTGAAATCAAGGGCCTGCACACCAAAGGAGCTGTCGCCATGGCCCGTCCCGGCGACATCAACGCCCCCGACAAACAATCCTCCGGCAGCCAATTCTACGTCAGCCTCCGCTCCCAGAAACGCCTTGACGGCAACTACACCGTATTTGGTCAGGTGACCCAGGGGCTTGAAGTCCTCGAAGCCGCCAGCGGCGTCACCGTGGACACCAACGACACCCCTGTCCGCCGCGTCAACGTGAAGTCCATCCGGCTCGTCAGCGCGGACAGTCCAGACCTCCAACCCGACCCGCTCGATTCCCGGAAGAAGACCAAGCCCGATTCTGAAAAAGGCTTCCTTGAGAAATTCATCGAACGGATCTGGTAGGTCTTTTCCCCGGGATGGGAAATCAGGGCCCTCCCTGAAAATAACAGTCCAGCGGGTGCATTACAAACCTCCCGCGATCTGGTGGTATCGCGTGCTGGTGACCTCCACCACTTCGATCCTTGTCATGAAACTACTGCTCCTTTCCCTGCTCGCCTTCCCGGCGCTATCCACCCTGGTCTCTGCTCAACCCGCCGCAGCCCCACCCGTGGCAGCAGTTGATCCCGCCCGGACCAAAGCCCTCCAGAAGCAAGCCGATGCTGCTCAAAAAGAAGTCGATGCCATCACCTCCGACCTCCGGAAGACCGATGACCGGATCGAGGCCAAAATCTCCAAAGCCGTTGAATTGATGGCCACTTACACGGATTCCAAGGACTCAGGCACCCGGATTGCGGATGCCAAGGCCAACGTGATAGACTTCCTGCGTAAACAAATCACCGATTATGCCCAGCGCCGGGCCCAGGTGCGGGGGCAATTGGAGAATCGCCAACGGGTCATCCCGATGGATATCCTGGAAGCCGACCTCGCCAAAATTGATGCCCGGATCGACCGCCGCATTGAACAGGTCATCGCTCTCGGCGGCACCTTTGCCCGGCACGAGGATTACGATAAATACGATGCCACCGGCGCCGGCTGGTATGGTCATACGGAATACCGGATCAATGAAGACTGGAAGGCAAACCGCCGCGCCACCCTGAAGTCCGCCAAGGAAAAAGGCAAACTCGGCGACGCCATCGACGACAACATCCGCCGCCTCGAATCGACCAATCGGTACAAGCAAAGCCAATTGGCCGCCGCCAAAGCTGAGACCGCCCGGCTCCTGAAGGCGGACATTGCCCGCAACCAATCTTTGATCAATGCTCTGGAAAACGCCCGCGAAACCATCCTGAGTTCCACCACTGCCGATATGACCCCGGTGGGTGCCCTCGAAGCCAAGTCCATCACGGCACGGCTGCAGAAAGCCGGCACTGAAGTCCGCCGCGAGCAGGGCAAACTGACTGGTTATTACAATAACCTGAATGCGGCGCGTGCCCGGCAGGCCCCTCTGGTCAAGGCCTTGAGTCAGGCTACTGCCCCCAAGCCCTGATTTCCCGGCTAACGGCCAGTCTCCGGAACCGGCAAAGCCCGCGCCCTCACCCCGAGGTGGCTTCCCGAAGGGCGTTCCATGCCCGGGATTCCGGCATGAACCGGACGGTTCAGCAGCACCGGTTTTCCATCCGCACCGGCCACCACCATGGTCGTGGTGCCTCCGCCGTCCAGATTGATGCCGGAGTCCGCCCCCATGGCCTTCAGCCATCCGGCCATTTCCACCGTGGTGCACCCCTCACTGGTTCCCACCTGCCGGCCATCCACCACCAACAGCCAGAGCGTCCGGCCATCCGCACTGACCCCGGCTCCGGTTCTGGGGTGCAGCTTCACATCGGTCGCCACGGTTTTCCCCTGCCACAGCACCACCTGAAACCCGCTCACCGCCTCCAGGATGTCCAGTTCCGGAAATGGCTGCCTTTGAATGCGTGCCCGGCCATCCTTGAGGAATAACAGGGCTGGATAACCATTGTCCGGGGAGACCACCTTTCCACCGGAAATCTGGAGACCACTGATATTGAGTGGTTTTCCTTCCTGGGAGGATACCAGGTCAAAGGGCGCGGCATTGATGGCCGCCTGACATCCTTGGGATTTCAGAAATCTGCTCGTGCGCTGGCCGGTGGTCTCGCCCGGGGCCTCCCCATTGTCCGGCGTTGCCACCATGGACAAACCCGGCGTCTCCAACCGCACCCGCAGCACCTGGGCCCGCATCGGCCGCGGTTCCTTCAGGATCACCGCGCCATGCTCCACGCCTTGAAACACCGCCCTCCACTCCACCTTGCCAAAGGCTTCCACCCCCGGCTCCGCCGCCCGCGCCATCGCGCCCAGCAGCAGGAATGCCCCCAGCCCCCACGGGGAACCCCGCCGCCTCATCAGATCACCTTTCATAACCATCCCCTCCGGAGCCCGTCGTTCATAACATTCATCATGCTTCACTCACTCCTTCGCGCCCACACAAAACAATGCGGTATTGGTCCGGATGAAGAGACTTCCCCCGGCGATGGCAATGCTCGACCGGATATCCTTCTCGCCCGGTCCCCCGAAGTCCGCCTCATGCAGCAGTTTGGCCTCATCCCCGGCCGCCAGCACCGTGATCTTGCCCCGCTGATCCATGAAATAAATCCGCCCGTCCGCCGCGGTCGGCGAACATTCGATCTTTGCCCCGCCTTCCACCCGGTATTCCCAGAACAGCTTGCCTGTTTTCGGCTCCACGCAGGTCATCGCCTTGCGGTCGCTGTTCATGATATAAAAACGGTTCCGGTAGAACAACGGCGTCGCCACATCCGATGACACATCCCGGCTATTCACATCATCCCCGCTGACCCACGCGGTATCGGCCCCGGTCAGCAATCCATTCCCGCCCGCCTTGAACGCATACACCGGCGCCCGTTTGGGGGCGCAGCCCAGGATGATGCCATCCCCTGCCACGGGACCCGGCACCAACCGCCAATGTGAAATCTTCTCGGAGTTCCACGAAGGCGACCGCCACAACTCCTTGCCCGTCGCGGCATCATGCCCGGTCAGGCAGTCGCCGCCTGCCACCAGCAACTCCTCCCTGCCCCCAAAGGAAAAAGGCATGGGCGTCGCAAACGACTCCTTGGACTCCGCATTGGCATCCGAGGGCCGGACCACCTTCCATTGCTCCTTCCCGGTCACCGGGTCCAGGGCCAGCAGATAGGAGTCATTCCCGCCGCCCGGCTTCCCGCGCAGCGCCCCATGGCCCTCGAAGGAGGTGTCCCGTTGCAGCACCTGCAGATACAACCGCCCGCCGTGCAGGACCGGGCTGCTCGAAAAGGTCCACAAAAAGGCAAAGCTCCCGTAATCGGCCTGGATCTGCCGCGTCCACAGGGGCTTGCCGGCAAAATCAAAGGCGGCGAGGTCTCCGGTCCCGAAGAAAAACACCACCCGCTCGCCATCCGTCACCGGGGACGGTCCCGCATAGGTGCTGCGGTCATCCTGACGGAATCCCTTCCCGATCTCCTTCCGCCACCGTTCCGCCCCGGTTTTCCGGTCGAGGCAAATCCCCAGCAACTTTTCCGCCTTCTCATCGGTCGTGGTCAGGAAAACGCTCTCGCCCCAGACCACCGGAGTCGAGGCCCCGGGTCCGGGCAACGCGGACTGCCAACGCACATTCTCCACGGGTGAAAACTTCGCCGGAATTCCCTGATCCTGACTGGACCCGTTATAATCCGGCCCCCGCCAGTTCGGCCAATTCCCCGCCGGGGCGGACATCAGGGAACACGTCAGGGCAAATACGGACAGCAGGCGCATGGGAGAGGGGATTTCAGTGTTTCAGATTCGGGATTTCAGCAGCAAAAGCCACCACCTCCACCCCAAACGTCAACAAATCACCATTTATATCCACGATCCGCTCCCGGACCGTCCGTGCCAAACTGTGAAAACTGAAAAAACTAGTCGGGTTCCACCGGCGCCACCAACTCCCCGGCCTTGAGCGGCCGCACCCTGACGTTCCGGATGGCGCCCTTGGTGCTGTAACTGGCGAACCCCAACGGCATCGACTTGGTGATCTCACTCGGATGCATCCCGATTGTCTTTCCCTTGAGTCCTGCCTTGAACTGCTCCTTGCCGTCAATCAGTCCGCGCAGGCACTTGGTGTTCACTTGAAGGGTGAACGTATACCACCGGCCGGTGGCAAACTCCATCGACCCGGAGGTCTCGTTTTCATTGGCGAACTGATGGCCGATGGAAGAGATCCCGGTCGTCCAGCCGCCCCATCCTCCGGTCACGAAGGTGGCACACTGTTCTTTCGATCCCACCGGGAACGTGAGGGAGGCAAAAAAGTCATTGCCTTCGACCCGCATGGCATCCCAGGAAATCTCGTATTCATCCACCAGCAGCGGAGCCTTGCCCTCGTAGCGGACCACCGTGAAAGGCTCCCCGCGTTCCAATACCAGGACTCCCGCCTTTTGCGCCTCCGCACTCAGCGGTGGCCGGCCCTCCACCGGTTTGGTTTCAGGCAAATCCGCCACCACGCTCACCTTCGCCTCCGGTCCGGTGTCCTGCTGTTTCCACTCCGACCAATCGCTCACCGTCCATCCATTCTCCTCCGCCTTCACGGTTCCGGCCGCCGTCCCCCCCTTCGGCGCTTCCCCGCAGCCCCCCGTCAAACATGGAACCAACAACAACCCCAGAATCGCAGAACAGACTTTCATAGTGAACCCAAAAAACGCGGCTACGCCCTTCAATCTGTCATCCTGGCCTCAAGCCATGAAACCAAGCGGCGGATCGCTGTGGGTGGTGCTGTAAAAGTTGCCAATATTGGGAAGAACGAGGGGCAGGTTGCTTTTGCTCACGCCCAGCCAGAGCGCCAGTTCAGCGAAAAACTCATCGCAGCTGGTGGTGGGAATCATGCGGCCGAGGCCGGTATCCAGCGGGTTCACTTCGCTCCCGCTGGAAGGATTCACCGCCAGACTGGGATACTGCCCGTAAATCTTTTTGCCCAGCACCGAGCCGCCCACCACAAGGTGGTTGCCGCCCCAGGCATGGTCGCTGCCCTGACCATTGCTGGTGAGGGAGCGGCCAAAATCGGAGGCGGTGAACAGCGTGACCTTGTCCTGCAGGCCCATCGCGGTGAGGACCGCCTGGAAAGCCCCGATGGCTGCGCTGACCTGGGGGAGCATCTGGTCCTGGAAATTGAGCACCCCGCTATGGTGATCCCATCCTCCGAACTGGATGAAGAAGGTTTGCCGTTTGGCTCCCATGGCGGCATGACCCTGGATCGCTTTCGCCACCATCTGGAGACGCGACCCGACGTAACTGGCGGGAAAGGCCACGCCGGCCGGCAGCGGTGGCGTGGAGGCGGTGTCGAAAACCTCGTAGGCATCCATGGCGGATTTCTTGCGCTGATTGAAGGTCTGCA
>JAYUWQ010000015.1:0-2399 GCA_043753485.1 bacterium | reverse complement strand
CGTTGAGGCTGGCCATGCCCGCAGAATCAGCCGTGCCCGCGGGATCGGTGAGGATGCGGTAAATCAACAAAATGGTTCCGGTGGTGTCACTTCTGCTGGAAAAAGTAGGTCTTCCAAAAAAGTGAGAACAGGCGGGTTCAAATTGCCAAGCAAATTACGAAGGAAAAGGCGGAAATGGCAAATTGCTTGGCGAGTTCGCCGGAGGCGGGGGGCGGGTGATGGGAGCAGGCGATGAGTGCTGATGCTGATGTGATTGGAATTGATCCAGGAACGACGCAGTCGCTGTTGGGGGTGGTGGCTGCGGGATTTCCAATATTGCTGGCGGAGGGGAGGGGGAGCCGGATGACGCGTTCGGTGGTGTATATGCCAAGGACGGGTCGGCTATGCCGGGGGGGCGGGCTCCGGTGCTATTCGGAGCGCAGGGCGGCGGCGAGGTTGGTGCTGGCAGCTTTCCAGGCGGGGATGAGGCCGGCGAGCAGGGCGACGGCGGTGACCCAGAGGGGAGTGGTCAGCCATTCGCCCCATGGGACCTCATAGCGGACGGTCCAGCCGAAGAAGGCTTTGTTGACCACCCATGTCAGGATCATGCTGAGGATCAGACCACAAATCATGCCAAGGAGGGCGCTGACGAGGCCGATCAGGCCGGCTTCGGTGAGATGGATCGCCGCGATTTGCCCGCGTCCGGCGCCAATGCTGCGGAGGGCAGCGATGTCCCATGAGCGTTCCGCCACCAGCGTGCTGAGGGCGAGGGTGATGCCCAGCAGGGCGACGGCGATGGCAATGACGCGGAGGAGCTCCGTGACGGCGAAGGTCTGGTCGAAGATCTCGAAGACCCGGGTGCGCAGGGCCTGATTCAGATAGATGGACAAGCCGCCGCCCGTGTTGAAATCGCGGCGCAGTTCCTCCTCCAGAGCGGGTGCTGCAGCGTGCTCCTTGAGAAAAGCAGCGACGGCGTGGTAGCCCGGTGCGTTCCAGTGCCGGGCGTAGTTTTCGCGGGTGATGTAGAAACAGCCCTGATCGTCGGCGTAGTCGTGAAAAATACCGGCGATGGTGAACGGCAGGGGGCCGCCGGGCGTGGAGAGAATCACGGATTGGCCGGCCTGCCATTTCAGGCGGGTGGCGAGGACTTCGCTGGCGGCGACATGGCCGGGTTGCCGCCAGAGGGCTTCCTGGGCGATGGCATCACCGGAGACCCAGGGCAGGGGATTGGCCTCGGTGCGGTTGACGGCGCGGAGGGTGTATTCGCTGCCATCAGTCAGGGTGACCCTGTCCTCGCGCAGCGTTTCGGTGTGAGCCACGGAAGGATGCTGTTCCAATCGTTCGACCAAACCTTCCGGTAGCAGGGCGCTGCGTTTGATGACCTCATTGGCGGCAGGTGCGATGTAAACATCCGCCTTCAGGGCGGAGTCCACCCATAATGCAAGAGTGCCCCGGAAGGAATGAATCATGATCGTGACGCCGAGCACCATGGCCACGGAGGTCATCAGGGCCGCAATCACCGGCACGGCCCGGTGCAGCGCTTTCGCCAGATTGGCCGAGCCCATCCTGAAAAGCACGAGATTGGGAAAGGGGCGGACCAGCCGTTCCGCCAGCCAGGCCGCGGCCGTGGCGCAAGGCCGGGCCAACAGGACAAAACCCAGCAAGAGAAACAGACAGGAAAGGAAGCTCAACCACGGCGGACCGGTGCGCAGGGATTGCCAGGACAGCCATGCCGCGAGGGTGATCAGCAGGATCGCGGGGCCGATGGGTTTCCACCAGGGGATGGGGCGCGGTTCGATATTCCGGCCGGGGCGGAGCACCGCGACGGGGTCCACGGCGGAGGCTTCGCGGGCGGGCAACCACGCGCCGCCGAGAGCCGCCAGCAATCCGCAGATCAGGGCCTGGGCCACGTGGACCGGCGATACCCAGAGTTTGTCGATGCTGAGCAGCACATAATGCGCCGAAATGGTCTGGGAGACGCCTTCCAGCAGTCCGGCCGCGATGAAGCGGGCGAGCGGAATGCCCAGCAAACCACCGAGCAGGGCGGAGAAGGCGGCTTCGGTCAGGAAGAGGAGGCGCACCTGGGTCCGGGAAGCGCCGATCGCACGCAGGACCCCGATTTCCCGGCGCTGGCGGACCACGGACGCGGCGATCGTATTGCCGATCAGGAAGACGCCCACCAGCAGGGACACCATGCTCAGAGCGGTCAGATTGAGCTGGAACCCTTGCAGCATCAGGCTGACCTGACGGTTGCGCTGTGCGGGGGCTTGAATGCGGGTGCCGGGCGGGAGTTGCCGCTGGATCGCTGCGGCCACGGTGGAGGCCTGGGTGGGATCTGTGGCGATGATCTGGATGCTGGCCAGTTTTCCAGCCTGACCGAACAATTCCTGGGCCCATCCGATATCCAGAAACGCGGTGCG
>JAYUWQ010000014.1:0-2401 GCA_043753485.1 bacterium | reverse complement strand
CTTCCGCCGGAACTGCCTGATCCTGGTCCCATTCATCCTATTCCTATGCCCCTGCCCCTGCTTCCTGCCCTGACGCTCCGCGAGTGGACCGGTCCGCTCACGCGTGATCTGGTGCAGAAGCCGGGTGAATTCGGACTGGGTCTGGTCCCCGATGCCAAACGCCCGGATGCCGTGGTCAACTCCGTCTGCGGCTATTGCTCCACCGGCTGCAACCTCCGTATCCACCTGCGCGAAGGTCAGGCGGTCAACCTTTCCCCCAACGCGGACTATCCGGTCAATCTTGGCATGGCCTGCCCCAAAGGCTGGGAAGCCCTGACTCCGCTGCATGCGCCCGACCGCGCCACCACGCCCCTGCTTCAGGATGCTTCCGGCACGCTCCAGCCGATCGACTGGACCACAGCCGCCACTCTGTTTGCGGAACGCCTGAAATCCATCCAGACCACCCACGGTCCGGATAGTCTCGCCTTCATCAGCACCGGTCAGATCCCCACCGAGGAGATGGCGTTCCTCGGGGCACTGGCCAAATTCGGGATGGGCTTCAAACATGGCGATGGCAATACCCGGCAATGCATGGCCACCGCCGTGGTAGCCTACAAGGAGTCCTTCGGTTTCGATGCCCCCCCCTACACCTACCAGGATTTCGAGGAAAGCGATTGTCTCGTTTTCATCGGATCGAATCTGGCGATTGCCCACCCCATCCTCTGGAAGCGCGTGCTGAGGAATGCGAATCACCCTGACATTATCGTGGTCGATCCCCGCCGCACCGAGACGGCGATGGCGGCCACCCAGCATCTGGCCATCGCGCCGAAGAGCGACCTCGCCTTTCTCTACGGCACCGCGCAGGCCCTTATCACGGCCGGAGCGGTGGACCGGGATTTCATCAGCCAGCACACCACCGGATACGAGGCTTTTGCGGAATTCGTGGCCGGTTACACGCCGGAAAAAACCTGTGAGGCGGCCGGATTGGACCGTACCGGATTCGACCATTTCATCGCTTCCATCGTCAGGGGAAAACGCGTCTCCTTCTGGTGGACCATGGGCGTGAATCAAAGCCACGAAGCCGTCCGCACCGCCCAGGCCCTCATCAATCTGGCTCTGATGACCGGCCACATCGGCCGCCCCGGCACCGGAGCGAACTCCATCACCGGCCAGTGCAACGCGATGGGTTCGCGGCTCTTTTCGAACACCACCAACCTCCTCGGGGGCCACGATTTCACCAAACCGGAACACCGGGAGAAAGTCGCCAGTGCCCTGGGCCTCGACGTGTCCCGGATCCCGGAGACCAACAGCCTTGCCTACGATCAAATCATTGACGGGATCGAGGCCGGCCGGATCAAAGGGCTGTGGATCATCGCCACCAACACCGCCCATTCCTGGATCAACAGCGGCCGCTTTGCGAAGATCCGGGAGAAGCTGGAATTCCTCGTGGTGCAGGACATGTATCACAGCACGGAAACCGCGCAGATGGCCGATCTGGTGCTCCCGGCAGCCGGCTGGGGCGAGAAGGACGGCACCTTCATCAACAGTGAGCGTCGCTTTGGCCTGCTGCGGAAAGTCTCCAAAGCCCCGGGCCAGGCCCTCGCGGATTTCCATATCTTCCGGCTGCTCGCCGAAGCCTGGGGGGTCGCGCCGCTCTTCGCGGAATGGAACAGCCCGGAAGCCGCCTTCCGCATCATGAAGCGCCTCTCCACCGGCCAACCCTGCGATATCACCGGAATCACGGACTATGCCATGCTGGAGTCCCGCGGCGGCGTGCAATGGCCCTGCCCGGCTGGCCTGACTGAACCCGCACCACAACGGCGCCTCTTCGGGGATGGTCAATTCTTCACAGGGGATGGGCGCGCCAAATTCATCTTTGAATCCCCCCGCCCCATGGCTGAACCCATCGACGAAGCCTATCCCCTGATCCTCCTGACCGGCCGTGGCACCACCTCGCAGTGGCATACCCAGACCCGCACCAGCAAGTCCGATGTGCTGCGCCAGCTCTATCCGGAAAACGTCTACTTGGAAATCCATCCCGATGATGCCGACCAGTTAGGCATTGAACCCCTGAGCCTGGTGACTATCACTTCCCGCCGCCTCAGCGTCCGGGCAACCGCCGTCATTACCCCCATTGTCCAGCCCGGCCAGGTCTTCATGCCGATGCACTACGCCGAGACCAATCTCCTGACCCGCCAGGAAGTGGACCCCTACTCCCGCCAGCCGTCCTACAAATACACGGCAGTGAAACTCTCCAAAGCCTGAGCCCCCGGATTTCCTGCCAATGCCATGGACAAAAAAACCGCCCGGCGCGGTGAAGCGGCCGGGCGGCTGAAATGAATCTGATCTGTGACCGGGAATTACTTCGAGGCGATGTATTTTACCAGATCGACCACGCGGTTGCTGTAGCCCCACTCGTTGT
>JAYUWQ010000013.1:0-5949 GCA_043753485.1 bacterium | reverse complement strand
CGTTTTGCCTTGCCTTCGTAGATGAGTGACATGCCGGGGAGGGGGAGGGTGGGAGGTGGAAAATCGAGCGGAAAGGGTTGCACTAGGCCCCGGCTTGGCATGAGTCAAGGCGAGATGCCTTTGCCCACTCCGACCCCATCCTGCCTGTCGTCGCTGGCCCGCACCGCCATGGAAGCGTCATGGCCCCTGCTCAAGGCGGGCCTGTTCCAACTGGATGCCGAGACCGCCCACCATGTCACCCTGCGCGGCCTGAAGCTCGCGGAAAAGGCCGGGGTGCTGCGCCTGCTGCCCCCGCCCGCCGAAGCGGCGCCGGTCACAGTGGCCGGGCTGCGGTTTCCGAACCGGGTGGGCCTTGCCGCCGGTCTGGACAAGGCCGGGCAATGCGTCAATGGCTTTGGGGCGATGGGGTTTGGCCATGTGGAAATCGGTACCCTGACGCCCCGCCCGCAGCCCGGCAATCCCCAGCCGCGCCTCTTCCGGATCGTGGAGCGCGAAGCCATTGTGAACCGAATGGGTTTCAACAACCCCGGCATCGCCCAAGGACAGGCCAACGCGTCGGATCGCACCTTCCGGGGGATTCTGGGGGTGAATATCGGCAAAAACTTCGACACCCCCAACGAACGCGCTGCCGGTGATTACCTGCTGGGCCTCCGGGGCGCCTGGACCTGGGCGGATTACGTCACCGTGAATCTCAGCTCCCCCAATACCAAAGGGCTGCGGGATCTCCAGCAGGACGACGCCTGCCGGGCGCTCATCCGCACCCTGCAGGCCGAGCAAAAAGTCCTCGCCCAGCAGCACCAGCGTCACGTCCCGGTCTTCATCAAAATCGCCCCGGACCTTGAGCCGGAGCACCGCCGCAGCCTTGCCCGGTTGTTTGTGGAGGAGAAGTTGGAGGGCGTGATCGCCACCAATACAACTCTGAGCCGGACCCACACCGAAGGCTTGCCCCACAGTAATGAAGGTGGCGGCCTCAGCGGCGCTCCCCTCACCGCCCGCGCCACCGCCTTTATCGCGGGGCTGGCGCGGGATATTGATGGAGCGCTGCCGATCATCGGCGCGGGCGGCATCATGTCCGGGGCCGATGCTGTGGAAAAACTCCACGCCGGGGCCACCCTGGTGCAGCTTTACTCCGGCCTGATTTACCGGGGTCCGGCGCTGGTGCGCGAGTGTGTGGAATCCTGCGCGTCAGCGCTGGCGGAACCTGGGCTCCGGGGAGCCTTGTAAACCGGGTTCAAAGGCCGGTTGATCCGCTAAAAGGTTTTCCTCTTCCAGCCACTTGAGGGCCGCCCCGACGGAACGGAAGACCGCGGCGTTAAGACCGGCGGTGTCCAGATTCATCTGCACCACCCGGCACAGGCCGAACAGGAGATCGCCTGGAGCAATCAGCACGTGGCAAGGCAGCAGGGGGTTGAAGATGGCCTGCCGCGCCAATTGGCGGCCAAAGGAGGACGCATCATCAAGCGACGTCTGGCAATGAGTGACCCCGCTGAAGTCCAACACCCGGGTCCGGCCGGTCAGCTGACCGCAGGCTTCGCAAATCACCTGCCATCCGTCGCCGCCGAGGGCACCTCTGACCGCCAAGGTGGGTACCCCATGCTGGTCCGCCTCAAGAAGCGTTACGTTCAGTTGGTTTTGCATGCGTGCAGGATCAATAAAGATGGTGTCCATACAATAGGTGGAACTGGGGTTATTGTCCTGTAGTGTAACCTTACACACATGTAAATGCAAATGGTTGTTAAGGAAAATATTTTGACGACTGTTACAAATTGGTTTACAATTTAGAATGAGTAAAAAGGATCGTCTGGAAAAGGTAGCACGCCATGTCTTGACCCGTGAAGGCCTCTCCGGGTTCACCATGGAGCGGTTGGCGGAAGCGGCAGAGGTCTCACGGCCAACCGTTTATCAATATTTTGGATCCCGCGAAGGAGCCCTCTCGGCGACCGCCTCCAGCACGATTTCAACCTGTAACGCGCTGTTTGAAGCGGCCCTGCGGTTCCAAGGGGAGCCCCGGGAGCAAGCCATGGCGCTCATGACGGGCTTTGAAGTGCTGGCCCGCTTTGAGCCGGATCACCTCGAAACCCTCGAATTTTTGGGGATGCCGTGGATCAAGCGAGCCCTTCCCGCGCCTCCTTTGGAAGCTCTGCAAACGCTCGTCATGGGCTTTGGGGCCCGCTTGACGGGTCTCATGCAGCTTTCTGTGGAACAAGGCCAATTGGTATTGCCAGCGGGCTACCCGCTCGCGGCAGCCGCCTTCCACACTCAAAACTTCTATTACGGTATCTTTTTCGCGGTCGCCCGCCGCCGCATTTCCTACAACCTGTATGGGTCTGACCGGCCGTGGGAAGTTTCCCGCCGCGGATTGCATCTGTATTGGGATGGAATCGGCTGGTCCCCGAAAGCGGGCGAGTCGGACATGGAAGTCCTGCACGACCGGATCCTCCGGCAGTGTTTTCCCGACTACTGGCTACGCATCAAAACCGATGAATTAAAGCGCGGCCTGGATACGCCGTTGGCGGAGCCCATTCCCCATCCCATCCCGGAGCCGCGCCCGCGCGGCCGGGCCCTCAAACCGTCCTGAAGCGGGGCGTATCCGGTCAGCGTGCCCTGGTGGCCGGGCCAGCTGGCATTTTGCCAGACTGGAGCCGGGGACATCTGGCAGGCTGCCATTCAGGCGCCGGGCCGGGGATGGATGATGCTTTGATAACCGGTTGATGATAAGCAATCAAAAAAGGGGATAGGGCCGGGGCACGCTCCATGCAGAAGAGTTGGGTGGAAGCTGGGTGTTCATCCACTCCGTGTCTTCAATCCAACCACAGCCATGAAACCGACCACCCGCTCCTCTTCCCTCCGTTCCCGCCTTGGCCTGCTGGCTTTGGCTCTTGCCGCCCTCGGCGTCAGCGCCTGCCGGACCACGGAAGGTTTTGGCCGGGACATGCAGCATCTTGGCAACAAGATCGAGAACTCTGCCGAGCGCCACCTGTAGGGGGCCCCGGAACTGCCCATCACTCATGCCTTTCCAACGAAACTTCCCATGAACGAGACGCCCCTTGCCCTTGCCCGCGATAAAGCCTTGAAGTGCTTGCAGTCCCTGGTGGAAATCAGCCGTGATGCCCATCAAGGCTTTGTCCATTCCGCCGATCAGACGGAGGACCCCGGATTGAAAACCTTGTTCCACCAGCATGCCATGGAACGGGCCACCATGATGGATGAACTGCAGCAACTCCAAGTCGAGCATGGCCAGCCCGGGATTGATGACTCCGGCAGTGTGACCGGCACCCTTCACCGCGCCTGGATCAACCTGCGTTCCGCAGTGTCGAGCGACCACGACCTCGCCATTTTGGAAGAAGTGGAGCGCGGGGAGGATGCCGCAGTGGCGGCTTATCGTGAGGCCCTCGAACCCCGGGAAATCCCGCTGCCGCGATCCATTACCGCCGTGCTGGAACACCAGCTCCAAAAAATAAAGGTGGCGCACGATGACTTGCGTCAACGCCGCGATGCCGCCCGCGCCGCTGCTGCTTGATTCCGGAACGGCCCGGTCCCGCTTCCCCGGGCTCTTATCCATGGGGGACGGCCGGGGGGTCTCCGTCCAGTGCTATGGACCTTGGAGTCAGCCGGTCGGCTCCCAGGCCGGTTCCGGCGCTTCGCCGGCCGCTTCGTAAAAAGTCAGGGGCCGCACCGGATTGCCAGGCAGGGGCCGCCGCCGCTCGAAGACATTCGGCGCCAGCAGCGGGGAAATTTGGTAGGTTTCGGCCATCATTTCCAGTTTGGCATCAATGTTGTCAATGTGATGGAGGAGAATCGCCTCCGGCGTCCGGGGCAGCACCGGCGACCCGAACTGATGCTCGCCGTGGTGCGCCCCGATCAGATGCAGCAGGTGCAGCCTGACGCTTTCGCTGGCGGGGGTGAGACCCGTCCAGTCGGCGGGGGCCGCCTCCATCAGCTTGCGCCAAAGGCGGTTCACCACCTCAATGCCCATGGGAATGTGGCCCATCAGCTCGCCAACTTCCGTGTAGGGCATGGTGAATCCCTCGCGTTCATAACAATTCTCCCAGAGCTTTCCGCAGTCATGAAAGAGCACCCCGGTCACCAGGAGATCCCGGTTTGTATCCGGATAAACCGCCGCCAAGGCCCCGGCCGCGCGCATCATCTGGGCCACATGCTCCACCAGCCCGCCCCGCCGCGCGTGATGATATTCCCTCGCGGCCCCGGTGCGGCGGAAACGCTCGCCATATTCCTCCAGAAAAATCCGGCACAACCCGCCCAGCCGGGGATCGCGGATGGCTTCGGTCATGGCCGTAATCTCCGCGTAATCCCGCGTCTGTTTTTCCCGCAGTTCCGGTGGCCCTCCCAGCAGGGCGATCCGTTCCTCTTCCTCCAGCAGCCGCAGCGTCCACTGTTTCGGTTCCAGGCCGTAGGTTCCGCTGGACCACTCGCCCGCGATCGCAATGAAGGCCCCGGTGGCCAAAGCGCGGGCGGCGGGAAATCCCGGGGCATCCCCCCAGACCCGCAACACCAGATGATCCTCCGCATCCGCCAGTTTGAGTTCCAAGTATTCGGAGCCGCTTTTGGTCGGCTTCACCTGCACCCGCTCCACCTGCAGCTGCACGGCAGCCTGACAGGGGGAATCAACGGTGGCTTGTCTGACTTGGCGGAGGCTCAGGAGGTCCATCCTGTCTTTATGACTGCAACTGCCCACAGGATCAATCCCTCGCTATCGAAAACCCGATGATTCCCACCGGGGCCGGCGACACGTGATGTTCTTCCACTTCCTTGATGTAATGGGCCACCGCCGAGTTGTCCCGCAGCTCGGTCAAAAAGGCTTGGAGTTCCTCGGGATCCCGCGAGAGGGCCAGCAATTCCACCCGCCCGTCCGGCAGGTTCTTCACCCAGCCTGACACCTCGTAACCGGAAGCCAGCTGCTTCACCGTATAACGAAATCCCACTCCCTGCACCCGTCCCGTGTAAAAAACCTGTCTGGCGATCATGCCGCATGCTGCGCAGCCGGCTGGACTTGGCAAGCCGGGGTGTGTGGCCGCCGTAGCCGGGCGTCAGGCTGACCAAATCCTGTTTCCTCCCGTTTTTGCCCATGCATGCGGCGTTCCGCCGGAACAGAATCACGTCTCCCCCATGAATAACCCGATCGAACGCGAACGCGCCACTTTCCGCCTCGAGCGGGTGAGGGCGCTTGCGGGCGGCGTGTTGGAGACGGCGCAGGTGACTTTTCTGCTGCTGATTGCCACCCGGTGGTTCCAGGCCAGTCCTGGTGAAAAAGGATTCCTCCAGGGGGCTTCCAGCGCGGGATTGCTCCTCACACCCCTGCTGGTCTCATGGGCCGCCGCGATGGGACTGCATGCCGAGCGGGCCACTGCCTGGTTGTTTGCCATGGGTGCGGCCGGGGTGCTGATGGCGGCGCTGGTGCCCACGTTGCCGGTTTTTCTGGGCGGGGCGGGCTTGGGGTTTCTCTGCGTGGCGGCCACAGCTCCTTTTGTCGCTTCCATCTACAGCCAGAACTACCGGGCCGAGCGCCGGGGGGATCTTTTCTCACGCAATATCGTGGTGCGCATCGTCACCAGTGTCGCCTTTGCCTGGATCGCCGGGCGCGTGCTGGAATCAGACCCTGCGAACTTCCGCTGGATCCTCGGCGTTTATGCCGCCGCGTTGATCCTGAATGCCTGGTGTGCCTGGCATTTACCAGCGGTGCCGCTGGTGCGCACGGAAGGCCGCAATCCATTGCGGGCGTTCCGCTGGGTGAGGGAGGACCGGCTCTTCCGCCTGACCCTGATCAGTTGGATGCTGATGGGTTTCGGGAATCTGGTGATGTTCCCCCTCCGGGTGGAATACCTCGCCAACGAACGGTATGGCCTGCACCTCGCGGCCACCGACATCGCCCTTTTCACCACCATCATTCCCAACGCCGCCCGGCTCCTCTTCACCCGGGTCTGGGGCCGG
>JAYUWQ010000012.1:0-5960 GCA_043753485.1 bacterium | reverse complement strand
CCGTCACTTCGAGCCGGGCTTCCCCCAGCACCTCCTGGATCGGCCTGGAATGCAGGGAGATCGGGCCAACTTCGATATCATCCAGCAGGGACGGAGCGTCGATCGTCAGGAGATTCTCCCCATCCTGCAAAGCCCCCGGCGGAATGGCCAGCAAGCATTCGAGGGCCGTTTCCGCAGTCACGAGGGCACCGACAGGCTTTCCGTTGAGCAACACCGGCCAGGTCAGCTTGACGTCGCGCTGCCAGATCCGGAGGGTTTGCGTGGTGGGATTGGGCTTGGCTTGAAACCGGAGCTCAAGGCGGGGCGCATCCACCGGCCGGTCTTTGAAATTCTCCCACTCCCATTGCCCCGGTTGCCCGAGATGCAGCCGGTCCGGCTCCAGCACTACGGGCGGGGCCGCCCCCGCCAGCACGACCATCAGCAGCAGCATTCCCGCACCAAACCTCATGGACAGTATCATCCCCTGCCTACGCACCTCCGGCCCTGCTCTTTCCAGGCTGAACCGGCGCCGTGACCAGTCAGGCGCCACGTTTCCTGGCTATTGAATGCCAGCAGCAGCTCAGGCCACCTTCTCCTCCACGACCTCATCCGGCCGGGGCTGCGGCCCTTCGGTCGGGAGGATATCCTGTTCGACCCGGAGGTTGCGGATGATGAACTCCTGACGTTCCGGGGTGTTCTTGCCCATGTAGAAGGTGAGGAGCTCCTTGATGGAATGACTGTGGTCGATGCCGACCGGGTCGAGGCGGATGTCCTTGCCGATGAAGTGTTTGAACTCGGAGGCATTGATTTCGCCGAGGCCTTTGAAGCGGGTGATTTCGGGATTTTTTCCCAGTTTCCTCATGGCGGCCTGTTTCTCCTCCTCGCTGTAGCTGTAGATGGTTTCCTTTTTGTTGCGGATGCGGAAGAGCGGGGTTTGCAGCACGAAAAGGTGGCCGCGGCGCAGCAGATCGGGGAAAAACTGCAGGAAAAAGGTGATCATCAGCAGCCGGATGTGCATGCCATCCACGTCGGCATCGGTGGCGAGCACCACTTTGTTGTAGCGCAGGTCGTCCACACTGTCCTCAATGTTGAGGGCGTGCTGGAGGAGATTGAACTCCTCGTTTTCATAAACGATTTTTTTGTTGAGACCGAAGGTGTTGAGCGGTTTGCCGCGCAGGCTGAAGACGGCCTGGGTATCGACGTCACGGGCGCTGGTGATGGAACCGCTGGCGCTGTTGCCTTCGGTGATGAAGAGGGTGCTCTCCTCCTTGTTTTTGGCGGTGGAATCGAGGTGGACCCGGCAGTCGCGCAGTTTTTTGTTATGAATTTTGGCTTTGCGGGCACGTTCCTTGGCGATTTTGGCCACGCCGGCTAGTTCCTTGCGCTCGCTTTCGTTCATCTGGATTTTCTCCAGCAGAGCCTTGGCAGTGTCCTTGTTTTTGTGGAGGTGGAGTTCCAGTTCCTTGGAGAGGAAATTGGCGATAAAGGTGCGGACGGTCTGGCCGTCGGGTTCCATGTGGGTGGAGCCCAGTTTGGTCTTGGTCTGGCTTTCGAACACGGGTTCGGTGACCTTGATGGCAATCGCCGCCACGATGCCGGTACGGATGTCGGAAGGATCGTAGTCCTTCTTGAAATGCTCGCGCATGGTCTTCACCAGAGCCTCGCGGAAGGCCGCGAGGTGGGTGCCGCCCTGGTGGGTGTTCTGGCCATTCACGAAGCTGTAGTAATCCTCCCCGGCCTGCTCGGCGTGGGTGAAGGCGATCTCGATGTCTTCGCCCTTGAGGTGAATGATCGGATAGAGGGCTTCCTGCGGGAGGTTGTCCCGCAGGAGATCGGCGAGGCCGTCCTTGGAGCGGAATTTGGTGCCGTTCAAGTTGAGGGTCAGGCCGGTATTCAGATAGGAATAATAACGGCACATCCGTTCCAGGGTCTCGATGTCCCACTTTACCCTGGGGCCGAAGATGGCCGCATCCGGCGTAAAGCTGAGACGGGTGCCGTTGCCCTCCCGGGTCGGCTGCGGTTTTTTCATCTCCTGCTGCACCTTCCCTTTGCTGAATTCGATCAGCTTGGTCTCGCCCTCCCGGTAGGCCTGGATGTCGAAGAAACTGGAAAGAGCGTTGACGGCTTTGATCCCGACCCCGTTGAGACCGACCGATTTTTTGAAGGCCTTGGAATCGTATTTCGCGCCCGTGTTGATTTTGGCGGCGCAGTCCATCAATTTGCCCAGGGGTATGCCGCGGCCATAGTCGCGCACCTTCATCCGGCCATCGGCCAGCTCGATGTCGATCTGTTTGCCGTGACCCATCACGAATTCGTCGATGGAGTTGTCCAGCGCCTCCTTGGCAAGGATGTAGATGCCATCGTCCGGCGCGGAACCGTCACCGAGTTTCCCGATGTACATGCCGGGGCGCAGGCGGATGTGTTCCACCCAGTCAAGGCTGCGGATGCTGTCTTCGTCGTAAATCGGTTCGCTCATGGGCGGGAGATTAGTTTGGATCTCTTAAGGAATCAAGCCGTGGGCTGGAAATCTGGCGGACCTGCCGGCTTGCGTAAAGTCTGCTATCCTGTATTAAAATATCGAAGTGAATATTTCTTTGTGCATTTCAAAGGTATCCTTGGGGTTGCTGGTCAGCGGGGCAGTTGCGCCCACTCAGGCAGGACTGCTTTATTATGAAGGTTTTAACTACCCGGTGGCGGAAGACGGGCTGAAATATCAGGGAGGATTCGCCGCCTCCCCGGCAACAGGAGCAGACACGGATATCGAGCCGGATAGCCTGCGCTATATGGATCCGGCAGGCAACGCCCTGCAGACAACGGGTCACCATGCCCATGTGGACTCAAATGAGGAAAGTGCCACAATCAGCAACATCGCTCCCGTGCTGCGCCTGCCGGCCCAACAACCGTCGGGAAATGAGCTTTGGATTTCCTTCGTGGGACAACAAACGGCAGGCAGCACTCTGCGGTTTTTCAATCTCTCGCTGCGGGCACCCGACAATACGCTCCAGCCTCCCGATGCCGGGAGCGGCATGGATGAAATCGTCATTCTGGGAATGCCCTCCATGGCCGATGCGCAGCTCTGGCGCCTGTGGGACCGGGGCACCAACCAGAATCTTTGGGCCTCGGCCATTTCGCCCACCCCCTCCACCCAGCAATCCCTGATTGTGGCACGGGTGGAGTTGAATGCCGTGGACGGCGTGCTGGAAAGATACACGCTCTGGGTGAATCCAAGGCTGGATCGCCCACCCGCCGAAGCGGACGGTTTCCCCATGGTTTCAGCCGCATCCGATTTCAATGTCTGGTCCGATCTGGAGCAACTCCGCCTCGCGGCAGGTTACGATGCGGCCGATCCTTCCGGCTGGAAAGTGGACGAAATCCGCATGGCGGATACCTGGCAGGAAGTTTTGCCCTATTGGCCATTTACTCCAACTTTGGTAGAGGCTGGCACCTCGCCGGGACGGCTGAGGATCGGCTGGATGGCGGCTCCGGGGTACAAGGATGGCGTGGAATGGTCGCCGGACCTGACACAATGGTTTCCTTATGCCGACAGCCTCCGTCTGAATGGCCCGGTCGCCGGACCGGTCACTTATGAGACTCCGGACGGAGGCCCCGGCCCGCGTTACTTCCGGCTGCGCCGTGGAGATTGAATTTTCCGTCGCCCTTGTCTTTACGATAGAATGTCCGATGCCCCCGAGTCCGAGACGCCGCCGCCCAGCCCCGGCCGGCCGGCCATGGACGCGGCTTCCGCCAGGTGGCTGCTGATGGACGCCCTCGACGCCACCACGTCTCCCGCCTCCGGCACTGGGTGGGAACCACCTGCCTTGGACGAACTGGGCCATCTCTTCAAGGAATATCAAATTTCCAGGATGATTGGGCGGGGCGGCATGGGAGCAGTCTACCTCGGCACAGACCCCACCCTGCGCCGTCCGGTGGCCATCAAAATCCTGCCGCCGGAATTGAGCCGGCTTCCTGGTTTTTCCGACCGGTTCCGTCGTGAGGCCTGGGCTCTGGCGCAATTGGAGCACCCTCACATTGTCAATATTTATCAATTCGGCACCACCGCCGACGGACATCTTTTCTTTGTGATGGAATATGTCGAGGGAACCAACCTGGCCGACCTCCTCCTCCAACAGAAAGCCGATCATCCCGACACGCCTCCTTTCCCTCCCGGGCAGGTGCTGGAGATCGCCTGCCAGGTTTGCGATGCACTCACGGGAGCCCATTCCCAGGGAATCCTGCACCGGGATATCAAACCGGCAAATCTGCTGATGGACGCCGCCGGCCGCATCAAGCTGGTGGACTTCGGCCTCGCCCGCCCGATCGACAAGACCAGGCCCGAAAGCCAGCTGACCGGCACCCACCAGGTCATCGGCACCCGCGACTACATGGCCCCTGAGCTGTTGGACGGCCAGGACATCGACGGGCGGGTGGACGTCTACGCGGTGGGGGTGCTGATTTATGAAATGCTGACGGGAGAATTGCCCCGCGGGGTGTTCCTGCCACCGTCCCACCGGCAGCCCCTCGACCGGCGTCTTGATGAGATTGTGGACAAGGCCATGCAGGCGGACCCCAACCGACGCTTTGCCACCATCACGGAGATGCACGCCGCGCTGCAAACCCTGCGCCAGAGCAGCGGTGGCCTGCCACGGTCCCGCCGCTGGGGAGTGGCGGCGGCTCTGATTCTGGCCGGCGCAGCCGCAGGCACTGCGACCCACTACTCCGGGAATGGCCCACCTCCGCCACTGCCAAATCCAGCCAGCCTGGACCCACGGCTGATTTTTGAGGAATCCTTCGACTACCCGCCCGGTGAAGATGGCTTGTCCCTCGCGCGCCGTTATGGGACGCAGGATTCCACAGACTCCATCGCGGACATCACTGCGGAAGGAATGAGTTATACGGCCTCTGACGGGATGGCGCTCCTGACCAGCGGCCGCGCCGCCCTCCTGGATGCCGCGGACGAGGAATCCACTCTCCGGCACATCACCTCACTGAAAATCCCCAATGGTCCGGAGGAGGAACTTTGGATTTCCTTCCTCGCCCAACAGACCGCAGGCACCAATGCGCGCTTCATGAATTTGAGTTTCCGCGGCGCGGACAATGTCTACTACCCGCACGACTCCGATCCGAATGATGATGAAATCCTGGCCATTGGAATGCGCAGCCGGCTGGGCCCGCAGGTCTGGCAGATCTGGGACCGGAGCACGTCAGGTCAATTCAGCAAGGCAGCCGTCTCGGACCAACCCACCACGCGGCCGTCATTTCTCCTTGCCCGCCTGGAACGCAATGCGGACGGTCCCAAGGAACGGGCCACGCTTTGGGTCAACCCTCCCCTGGCCAGCCCGCCTGGGGAAAACACTGGCTTCAGCTTCATCTCCCATGATTCCGACCTCACGGCGTGGAGTGACCTGAAACTCCTCCGCCTTGGCGCAGGTCAAAAGGAAGGTGCCGCACCGGGCACCTCCTGGATCGTGGATGAAATCCGGATCGGCTGGACCCGCGCCGCAGTGACTCCGCATAAGAAGGCGCGATGACCCCGGTGGGTTCCGGCGCCCATCCCCGCCGCCGGAGTCCTCACCCTTGCGGGTAAACGAGGATGCGGTCGTGGACAAGGAGGAGGAGGTCGGGACGGTTGTCGCCAGTGAAGTCGCCGGTGAGCACTTCGCGGACGTTGTCTTCCCCTTTGCGCCCGCGGAAGTGGATGTTTGCCTCAAACAGCACGAAGTGCAGGAGGCTCTTCCACCCTTCCCCGGTGATCCCGCCCGGCTGGAGGACTTCCAGCAGCTTGCTTTCGCCGTCGAAGGCCACCATTTCCTCCTTGCCGTCGCCATTCAGATCGGCCGGCACCACCATGAAGTAGGTGCAGTTTTTGAGATCGGTTTCGTAGCTGGAGGTCAGGTTGAGCGCAGGCCGCGCGCCAGTGAGCGGGGCCGTCCAAAAACGATCCCGTCCCAGGGCGAGCAGGTGCGGGCGGGCTTCCTTGCCCA
>JAYUWQ010000011.1:0-2410 GCA_043753485.1 bacterium | reverse complement strand
CAAAATGCCGCCGGAGCGCCGTGGCTGCAACGCGCCTGCACAGTCGAAGGCTGGCCCCTGATCGACGAGGTGCGGCTGATCCCGCAGGAGATCACCCCCTGCGTCTGGGGCGTCTGGAAGACGGTGCTGATGCTGCCTGCTTCGGCGGAATCCTGGCCGACCACCAAGCTGAAACTGGTGCTCGCCCACGAATGCGCCCACCTGCTGCGCCGCGATCCTCTCTGGCAAATGGTCAGCCACTGTTTCCTGGCAGTGCTCTGGTTCCATCCGCTCGCATGGCACCTCGCCCGGCGCAGCCGGGCGGCGGATGAGCAGGCCGCCGACGACACCGTGCTGCGGACAGAAGGTGACGGCCCTGCCTACGCCAGCCTGCTGGTGGAATGCGCCCGGCAATTTTCCCTGCCCCCTGCCCTGCGCACTATCGCCTCCGCCATGGCCAGCCGCACCACCCTGACCTGCCGCGTGGAAGCCGTCCTCAACCCCACCACCGACCGCCGCACCGCCGGTGCAGGTCACCTGACAGGATGGGCTGCTATCCTTTCCCTGATGACCGCCGCCGTTTGCCTCGCCGGCCCGCAAATCGAAGCCGGCCCCACCGCTCCTGAAAAACAGGACGCTGCTTCCAATCCCCTGGCCCCCGCCCCGGTTCCAGACTCCCAGGCGCCCTCCACACTTTTTGAACCCCCGATCGATCCCTCCACCGTTCCGCCACCCCGGCCATCCCAGGAGTCCCCGCCCGCCGGCACCCCGGAGGAAGTCAAGCCATCTACGCCGGAAGCCGCAGATACCTCCCCCACCGAATCGGCACCCGAAACAACGCCAGCCACCGCCTCTTTCAACTGGCAGCCCGTCAGCCGGAATGGCCTCGACTACCTCCCGGCCTCACAGATCAAGGCATTTTACAAATTCCCCCGGTTCATCAACGAGGAGTCAGGGAACTTCCAGCTCCGTTCCAACACCATGATCATCAAAGGCACCACCGGTTCCAATGAAATGTTCATCAACAACGTGAAGTTTCTCCTCAAACATCCGGCGTTGTCATCCGATGGGGGTCCCCTGATTTCGCGTCACGATCTCTCCCTGATCCTGGACCCTATCATCCGGCCCACTTATATCAAAGGATTCCAGCAGGTGACCACCGTCGTGATAGACCCCGGCCATGGCGGCAATGATGCCGGCGCCATTGGCCCGCAGGGGAGGGAATCCGCCTACACGCTGGATACCGCGCGCCGTCTCCGGGAGCAGCTGGTCAATGCCGGCTTCAAAGTGCTCCTGACCCGGGAGGACGATCGCTTTCTCCCGCTCCAGGAACGGGCCGACTTCGCCGCCGCCCAGCCTGAAGCCATCCTCATCAGCCTGCATTTTCATAGTGGCCCCTCCTCCCAACAGGGCATCCAAACCTTTTTCCCCGAGGAGAATTCCGCTTTTTCCGGGCAAGAAGAAAACCCTGCCACGTCCGGCCACTTCCGCGCCTGTGTCGCTCTGGCTGCAGCCGTCCACGCCAATTGCCTCTACAAACTCCGCAGCACCGATGGCGGCATCCGCGCCGCCAAATTCAGCATGATCTCCGGGCAAACCTACACCCCCGCCATTCTCATTGATGGCGGCTACCTCAGCCACCCCGAAGAAGCTGGAAAGATCGACACTGAAGCCTACCGCCAAGCCCTCGCTGAAGCCATCGCCAAGGGCGTGCAAAACTATCACAAGGCACGAACCAAGCGGAACCGTCTGCCGCATTGACCAGGCGTCGCCATCCCCGGGGAGTGCTCCCCTTCCAAAATTCATCCGTGCCATCCGTCAAATCCGTGCCATTTGACAGCAGCCTTCAAAAAAACCCTGGCTGTCCATCTCCGGCTGCGCCTACGATTGCGGGTCCGTCAAAATCCACCCATGCAATCCGTTTCCGATCAACTCTCCTGCCTCAAGCGCGGCACCGTCCAGATTCATAGCGAAAAAGAACTCGCCGAAAAACTGGCCCTCGGCCGTCCCCTCCGTGTCAAGCTCGGGGCCGACCCCACCGCGCCGGACCTCCACCTCGGGCACAGCGTGGCCCTGGAAAAACTCCGCCAGTTCCAGGAACTTGGCCACACCGCCGTCCTCATTATTGGCGACTTCACGGCCATGATTGGCGACCCCTCCGGCCGGTCCTCCACCCGCCCGCCGCTCACCCACGCACAGATCATCGCCAACGCGACCACCTACACCGACCAGGTCTTCAAAATCCTCGACCGCGACCGCACTGAAATCGTCTATAACGGTGAGTGGTTCAAAACCATGACCTTCACCGAAGTGGTCAAGCTCAACAGCCGCGTCACCCTCCAGCAGATGCTGCAGCGCGAGGACTTCAAAAACCGTATCGAAGCCGGCAGCGAAGTCCGCCTCCACGAACTGCAGTACCCCATCATGCAGG
>JAYUWQ010000010.1:0-5968 GCA_043753485.1 bacterium | reverse complement strand
AATCCTAAGGTGCTCCGACGTCGGTCAATGCTGCCTGAACAGCACGCACGACCCAATAGGTTCACCTATTAGGGACATGTGTGATAAGAATAATAAAGCAGAACTCTCTTGCCATCGGGATCTTGCCTGTCAGGCTGGAAACGTCCGATGGTTTCGAAAATAACATGCACGAACAAAGCAGGCGCTTTGGCCTACTTCAAAAACCACCTTGCCACGGCGGACTATTTCATCGCGAAGGACGATCCGATGCAGGGAATTTGGATCGGACAACTGGCGGCGATGGTGGGGTTGGAGGGAGCGGCCATTACGCACGATGACTTTGGACAATGGCTGGATGGGGACCTACGCGAAGTGGGGAATGTTACCGATCCGGAGGCGGATCAGTCCCGGCTGAAACGGGCGCGGTCCAGTGAGCTACTTTACACGGAATTCACCTACACGGCTCCGAAGTCGGTATCGATAGCGGCGGCGGTGGATGGGCGGCTGAAGGACCACATCATGGAGGCGGTGACGGATGAGTTGCGGTGGTTCGAGTCCGCTGCGGCGGTGCGGGATCGGCGGGGGGATTTGGCAAATGCGGAACACACCAAGGCTACAGGGAATTTCATGGCGGGCCTGTTCCAACATGAAACGAGCCGGACGAATGATCCAAATTTCCACGTCCACGGCCTGATCGGAAATATGAGCTGGGATGGCGAGCGGCGGGAACTGCTGGCGCTCCATTTCGGCGACATGTTGGAACTGCGGAAGACGCTGGATGCCCGCATCCACAACAATCTCGCGACCCGCGCGGCATCGCTGGGCTATACGGTGGAGGTGGCGAAGAATGGGTTTGGGTTGCAGGAGGTGCCGACCGAAGCCGTGGAGCTTTTTAGCATCCGGCATCGGCAGGTGGCGGTTGCCCGGCAACTGCTCCAGGAAGGCTACAAAGCCAAAACGCTGGGCGATGTGATAGAGGGACTGCGGTCGCGGGGCGTTCCGCAGCATTTGGAAAGCTATGCGGAAATGAAAAAGCTGCTCGGGCCGGCGGATGGGAAGCCGATGGCGGATCTGCCTGCCGAAGAAACAGCGGTGCTGCTGACACGCCCTCCGAAAACGGAAATCTCGGCCGAAACCCTCACGGCCAATACCAAAGCCCGCTTGGAGCAAGCCGGGCTAACGATTGCGGTTCCTCCCGAGGACGCCATTCCCAAAAAGCCCTCGGTGGATCTGCCGGGCGTGCTGAATCAGGCTCTGAAGGCTGCTTTCAACCATGAGTCGGTGATTCGACTTGATGAACTTATCGGAAATGCGATGCGACTGGCTCCGGGCGCGGTAACGAATCGCAAATTCGCGGCGTTACTGCGTGAAGATCCCAGACTGGTGGTGGGTCGCATGGGAATCGCGGGCCGGGAAGGCGGAGTCGATTTGGTCACCACGCAGGCTTTGGTGAAACAGGAAGTCAGGCTGCTGGGGGATGTGCAGGCGGGATTCGGGGCGCGCGTTGCCAGCGTTCCGGCGGAATCTTACGCTCCTCCTCTAGCCCTAACGGCGACCCCGCAGAGGGTTTCCGAAATCATCCGCGCGGCAGCTCACCGCGGGGAGGTGCTCAGCGCCGACCAAGTGCGAACGTGGCTCCGGCAATTCGAGGGGATTCACCGCTACGTTTCCACCTCGCGGGATCAATTTTTGAACATCCGCGGTGGTGCAGGCGTGGGGAAAACCTTCTGCATGGAAATGCTGGTGGGCGACTCCTTGGCCGCTGGGAGGCCAGTCGTGTTGGCTGCTCCTTACGGGGAACAATCCCGCGTAACGATGCGGGCCGAAGCGTCGCAACTCGCAGCCGATGGCAAGGCGGCCGTGGCGGAGGCTTTCGGAAATGCTAACACCGTGGCGCATCTACTGCAAAAGGCCCGGGTGAACCCGGAATTTAAAGCGGCCATCTCCGGAGCGGATATTTTTGTCGATGAGGCCGGGTTGCTGGACACCCCATCGGCTTCGTCGCTGGTGCGGCTTGCCCGTGAAACCGGTGCCCGCCTCATTTTCCAAGGGGACACGGAACAGAAACTGGCGGTCGGTCGCGGCTCTCCGCTTATAGCGCTCCAGGAGCGACTAGGCCTTGGCATGTCGGTGGAACGCGCCGCCATCAGCCGCCGTCAGCTCCGGTCGGAGGACAAACAACTCGCCGCTGACCTGTCGTCCGGCGACCGGGTGAAGTTTGAAGCGGCGTTGGCTCGCTTCGAGGAGCGGGGCGACCTGCAACAGGTTGAACCCCAAGGAGCCATCGCCTTGGCAGCCAAAAGGGCCATCGAATCCCGGGCCAAAGGCGACGACCTTCTCCTTTTTTCATCGGTTCATCGCCTCTGCGCCGGGATTTCCCAGGAAATCCATCGGCAACGCATGGAAACCAACCCTGAACTTCGCACGGCAATCATCGACACTCTGAAACCCCTGAGTCTCAGCGAACCGGAAATGCGTTCCACGCAATCCTACTATGTCGGACAGACAATCTCCTACGAACATCAGGGCAGCACGCGGCTCTCGCGGGTCGTCTCTGTGGATAATGGTGTGGTCAAAATCGAAACAGGAAGGCTCACGTCAAAGCTCAATCTGGACCGGGTTACAGAGCTATTCGAGAAAAAGTCAGTAGAACGTTCCATCGGAGCTTTCATGGTGCTGACGGAGAAAATCAAAGTCGGGAACAAAACCCATGAGAGGAATTCACGGCACCGGATCACGGGTATTGCTGGAAAAACGATCACGTTCGACTCCGGCCTGCAGCTCGCCGCCACCGATGGACGGCTTACCCAGGGCGACGTGCTGACGGTGGACAAGGCCCAGGGAGCCAAAGGCCGACACGTCATGTGGATCGAAGATAATCGTTCCCTAACTGCCATGGGAAACCGTCGGGATGTGCATGTCGGGTTCACCCGCCATGTCGATAAACTCGAAGTGCTCGTCGAAAGCATTGAGCTTTTCCGCCAAACCGCCGCCAATGAACGGGCGAAACTCTCCGCCTTGGAGCTGGCGGAAAAAGCCCGACCCACGATTTGGAAACCGGTTGAGGAACGGGCGCAGAAGCGACCCCCTCCCCTGCCTGTCACTCGATCCCCTTCCCCATCGCAAATTCAAAATCATCCTTCCCGCGTTCCCAAAGCGCGGCTGTCCACCGCTCTCCGTTGGGCGGCTCAGAAACTCAGGATCCGCTCAAAAGCTCATACGTCAAAAATCCAACCTTCATGAAACCCGCCCAATCCGTCGTCTCCTTCACCAAAGGCATGGAAGCCCCGTGCGTCCGCTTCGCCATCACCGATGGCCCGCAATTGGTCCTGCCCTACATTCACGCCACTTCCTTCGAACTCAGCGCGGGAGAAAAACTGCTGGTCTGCCAATTCGGCGAAACCCAACTGCAACTGGAAGGAGAACGATTGCTCCCGCTCCTCCTTGATCTACAACGAAATCTTGTGGATTCCGTAGAGGCCACGAAAACCTCCGAGACTGGCCTGCCTCACGTCTCAAGAATCGTGCGTATCGAGTTGGGGGCGGAATTCGAGGCACCTCTCCCGTGATTCATCCTGTGCTTGGACATCCAGCCGGTTGGTGAATGAAGGAACTTTTCCTTTCCTGATCGGGGAATTAATGTAAATTGAACCCACTCTCACAGGAGCCTTTCCCATGCTCAGTGCCTCCGGTATTTTCCAAAATTCCAGAGAATTAAAAACAGCCACCCTGTTTGTTGTATTTAGAATACAACTTTAACTTGTTTAGAACTCAATATTTCCTTAGTAATCAACGACTTAGGAACAATCAGGTCACCTTTTATGGGGGGGAAGGTCACCTTCTGTGGGGAATTCTGAGGTCAGAGGTCACCTTCAATGGGGGGAAGAGCCACCTTTTGTGGGCAATCCAACCGAAAAGTCACCTTTTATGGGGACGGGAAAGAATCTATTAACCCATTGGTCAGCAGACGATTAGAGAATATTTTCAAATTTCATGGCCTCAGGTCACCTTCTATGGGGAAGCCTCTTGGAAGAGACAATGAAGAAGGGCGGATCTACCGTTACACCCCAAAGGTCACCATTTATGGGGAAAACCGGTCGAGATAGCAGTTCATTCATAGAGGAGAAGGCCCCTAGGAAACCCAAAGGTCACCGTTTATGGGGACGGAAAGTGCGAGATCGGGGTCTGACATCGGGGAAATCTGGCTCCTTAGCGGGTAAAGGTCACCATTTATGGGGAAAACAAGAAGCAGGAAAAGCCAACGGGAGCGCCCCCGCTCCAAAGGTCACCATTTATGGGGAAAAGCCGGGCAGATTCCCGTCTTTGGGGGCGTCACCCCGCCGCACCAAGTGAAAGGTCACCTTTTATGGGGAAATAGAATGTCCCCAAGCCGCCGTTTCTAAGGCGCATTCGAGGAAATCGGGATCAAAGGTCACCTTTTATGGGGAAGATTTCGATCCTCCCGCCTTCTCCTTTCTCCGCAGCAGGTGACGTAGAGTTATGGGTCACCCTTTATGGGGAAAAAGACCTCAAAAATCAGTTCAGGCTTAGAGGGGTGGGATCTTGAAAGATCCAAAGGTCACCCTTTATGGGGAAATTCTGCCATGCATGGTCAATAGTCACCACGTAAAGTCACTCAAAGTCAGACTTGCAAAGGTGACTTTAAAGAGCATGATCGTGGAATGTCTGACCAGGACAAGTTGCTCAAGAAACATGTCGGCACGGTTCACACCTACGCCCCCTTGTCGCTCGTCCAGAGGAAAGCCTTTTCCTCCTTGGTTTACAACGCTTATCCGAATCTCCTGACCCAACGCACTCACGAAATTCCGGTCGATGTCCTCTGTGAGTTGATGGGATTTGATTCCAAAAACACCGGAGCTTTGGAGAACTCCTTGGTCGAACTCGCCAAAACGACGATCAGTTGGGACGATGGCGAGGGCGCGGGCCGCAAGTGGGCGGTGACCACCTTCTGCGCTTACGCCGTGATCGAGAAAGGGGTGTGCCGCTATGAGTTTTCAGAGTTCCTCGCCAAGCAGCTCTTCAATCCAGGGGTTTACGCGCGGATCAACATGAGCAGCCTCCGGGATTTCCAAACGCGCTACGGACTGGCGTTGTATGAGAACTGCGCCCGGTATCGCCCTAACGGCGACTTTGCCGGAGGCACTCCGGAGTGGAGTTTGGACCAGTTCCGGCGGCTCATGGGGATTACTGAAAAGGGGGTCACGCTTTACGACACCTTCAAACGGCTCAACGAGCGCATCATCAAACCGGCCGTTCATGAAGTGAATACCTGCTCGGACATTCTGATCGAGCCTAGCTTCGGGAAAATGGGAAGGTCCGTCTCCTCCGTGAAGTTTTCCGTCAAAATCAACCCGCAGCTCAACCTCAAGCTCAGCGTCGAGACAAAAGACCAAGCTCAGCACCCCATGATTGTGGAGATGCACGACCGCTACCGCGTCCCCTATCTCAAGGGCTTGGAATGGTTGGAACGATATGGGGAGGAACGCTTCAAGGAAGTTCTCCAGATGATTAATGATCTGGTCGCCCAGGGTAAGGCGAAAAGTCCAGTGGGCTTCATCCGCCGGGCTTTTGAAGAGAATTACGCCCCTGCCCTGAACTTGGCTGAAGAGCGGAAAAAAGTCCGCGCCAAGCAAGTGTTGGATGATAAACGGAAACAGGATTCGGTGCGGTTCGATGAATCGCGCCGCACCGTGGAAAATGAACTTCAAAACCGCTACCGGACGCACCTCTCCGAGCTGGCATTCACGCGCTTCCGCAAGCTGCCGGCGGAAAAGCAAAAAGCTTTGATCGATTCGCTTTGCGCTACGGATCTGGTCTTCAAGGACCGGATCAAACGGAAGGGTTCAGCCGCTGCTTTGGAAGGCCCAATGTCGATCCTCTTCGGGGAATTTCTCTCGGAACAATGGAACCAAACCGCTGCCCTACCCTTCGAGCATTGGCATCGGGATTCGGGGTTGGTCGTCGAAAC
>JAYUWQ010000009.1:0-16997 GCA_043753485.1 bacterium | reverse complement strand
TGGCGGGGCCGGCGCGTGGGATGCCCACAGTGGATTGAAAGCTAATCACTCCAGCCTCGCCCTCGCGGTGGACCAACCGATCGGGGGACTGCTGGCTGACCTCAGCCGCCGGGGATTGCTGGAGGAAACCCTCGTGGTCTTTGCCACCGAATTCGGACGCACCCCCGGCTCCCAGGGAGCGGACGGCCGCGACCACCACATTTATGGCTTCAGCGTCTGGATGGCCGGCGGCGGCATCAAAGGTGGCGTGGTGCACGGTGCGACGGATGAAATCGGCTTCCACGCCGTGGAAAACCGCCACTATGTCACGGACATCCACGCCACCATCCTGCAGCAGCTGGGCCTCGACTCCCGCCGCCTCGAAATCCCGGGCCGCAAACGGCTCGAAATCGATCACGGGAAGCCCATCCGTGAAATCATCGCGTAACCCCGCCGACCCTTCAATCCGCCACCGGAACAGTCCACTTTCCGACCACTGCAGATTGTTCCAATCTGTGCCATTGAACGGCATTCATCCTATCGTCATTTCCCCCGGCCTGCTTCATCCCCCATGATCCATCCGAAATTTTCCTTATGGTGGTGTCGCGGCCAGGCCTTCGCCCTCCGCCTCGCCGTTTTCCTTTTGAGTTGGCAGGGCCGCCCCCACTCCCACGCGGGAGAGGCTGCCTCCCCCATCCGCCACTACCCCAGACATGCCAGCATTGTCGATGTGACCCTCCCGCCCTATGCGGCGAGGGGTGACGGCAAAACCGACGATACCGCCGCACTGCAACGGGCCATCAACGAGGTGACGGGACAGCATAAAATCCTCTATTTTCCCAAAGGCGTTTACCTGATCAGCGATACCCTGAAGTGGCCGAAACAGGTGGCAGGGCGGAATAATTGGGGGTTCACCTTCCTGACCGGCGAGCAGCGGGACCACACGGTGATCCGTCTGAAGGACGGGGTTTTCAGCGATCCCAAAAAACCGGGAAGCCTGATGTGGTGCGGCGGATTTGGTTCAGCTGACTGGTTTCACAATTACGTCGAAAACCTGACCTTCGACGTCGGGACAGGCAATCCCGGGGCGGTAGGGCTCCAGTTTTATTCCAACAATTCCGGGGCAGTGCGGCACTGCCGGTTTATCGCCGGCGAAGGCAGCGGACTGACCGGACTGGACCTCTCCCACCGCGACATGAACGGCCCGCTCCTCGTGCAGCATTGTGAAATCAGCGGCTTCCGGCGCGGCGTTACTACAGGGCATTCGGTCAACAGCCAGACCTTCGAGCATCTCACGCTCCGCGGTCAATCGGAGGTGGGTCTGGCCAATGAAGGCCAGACCGTCAGCATCCGGGGTTTGATCAGCGACAATGCCGTCCCGGTGGTCAGCACCTACGGCACCCTCTGCCTGGTGGAAGCAACCCTGACCGGCTGCGGCCAGGCCAACCGGGCTCCGGCCATCGTGAATTTCAATGGCGGCCAACTGCTGGTCCGCGACGTTAAAACCACCGGCTATCAGCGCGCGCTCGGCGATGTCTCCCACACGCCCGACGCTGCTGCGGCCTGGCGGCTCACACCCGCAGACCAGGCTGCCACCCTGGGTCCTGACATTTTGGAGTACGGCTCGCAGGCGGCTGCCAGTCCTTTTCCCTCGCCGCGGCAGTCGCTGCGGCTTCCCGTGAAGGAAGCCCCGGAAATCCCGCAGGATGACCCGTCCACATGGGCCATTGCCGGGGACTTTGGCGCCGATCCTTCCGGAAAAACCGACTCGTCCGCCGCGCTGCAAAAAGCGGCCGATTCCGGAGCAACCACTCTTTTCCTGCCCGGCCACTACGCGATGAAGAACACCGTAATCCTCCGGGGCCAGGTGCAGCGGGTCATCGGCACCGGTGGCCAGATCAACTATGGAGGCAGGCTGGAACCGGCGTTCCGCCTTGGCGATGGCGGACCGCCGGCCGTAGTCCTGGAACACTTTGCCAGTATCCATGGCGGGATCGAAGTGGATACCCGGCGCACCCTTGTGATGCGGAGCGTGCAGGATTGTGATTTGTCAGGAACCGGACGGGCGGAAGGCTCCGAGTGGTTCCTCGAGGACGTGGTCACGCACGATCTCAGATTGAACCGGCAGAAACTGTGGGCCCGCCAATTGAACATCGAAAACGAAGGCACCCACCTCACCAATGAGGGCGGAGACGCGTGGATTCTGGGATTCAAAACCGAACGGGGCGGCACCCTGCTCGACACCCGGAGCGGCGGACGCAGCGAAGTTCTGGGTGGATTCAGCTACACCACCACTGCTGGAAAACTGGCGCCGATGTTCGTGAACGACCGCTCATCGGTCTGGGTCTTTTTCAGGGAAATCTGCTACAACGGCGACCCCTTTGTCACCCTGATCAAGGAAACCCGGGGCTCGGAAACCAGGACCACTTCCAAATCATCAGGCCATACCCTGCCGTATAGTGGAAGAGTCCCCTGATCCCGGCATTATTTGGAGGATATCATGCGAACCACTTTTGTTTTAACTGTGCTGTTGTTGTTGCCGGGAGTCCACGCCCCGGCGGGAGCCGCGGAACGGGCTCCTTTCAACACCGAACCGTCACCCACCCGGCCCCTGACGGCGCAGGAGGCGGCAGAGCAATGGAAGTGGCCTGAGGGCTTCACCCCCACCGTGTTTGCCGCAGAACCGGACGTCCAGCAACCTATCGCCATGGCCGTGGACCACCGGGGCCGGCTCTGGGTGGCGGAATGTTATACCTACGCGGAACACAAGGTGGGCTGGGAAACGGAACTGCGGGACCGGATCGTGATTTTCGAGGACACCGATGGCGATGGCCGTCATGACCGGCGCACCGTTTTCTGTGAGGGGCTCCACAAGCTGACCAGCCTGGAAATCGGATTCGGCGGGGTCTGGGCCCTCACTCTGCCGGAACTGGTGTTCATTCCGGACGCCAATGGTGATGACCTCCCGGATGGCCCGGCGGTGCCGAAACTCGACGGATTCGAATGGAAGGTGAATCATCACACCGTTGCCAACGGCCTGCGCTGGGGGCCGGATGGCTGGCTTTACGGCCGGCATGGCATTCAGGCGGTCTCCTCGCTGGGAAAACCGGGCACGGATGAATCCGCCCGGATGAAGATGAACGTGGGCATCTGGCGCTATCATCCGCAGCGGGAGTCGCTGGAAGTGGTCTGCGTGGGCACCACCAATCCCTGGGGCATGGACTGGAATGAGTTCGGCGATGCCTTTTTCATCAATACCGTGATCGGCCATCTTTGGCAGGTCATTCCCGGAGCGCACTACCGGCGCATGTATGGCAGCGATCTCAATCCCCACACCTATGAAATCATCGAGCAGCATGCCGACCACGTGCACTGGGCCGAAGGGGAAAAATGGAATGACTGGCAGAAGCTGGGCACCACCGATGCCACCTCCGCCGCCGGGGGAGGTCATGCCCACACCGGACTGCTGTTTTACTCCGGCCCCAACTGGCCGGAATCCTGGCAGGGGAAACTGCTGACCATCAATTTCAACGGCCGCCGCCTCAACGTGGAGGATGTGGTGCGCGAAGGTTCAGGTTATGTGGGCAAACGCCAGCCGGACACTGGATTTGCGGCCGACCCGTGGTTCCGCGGCATTGATCTGGTGTCCGCGGCAGATGGCGGCGTTTTCATAGCCGACTGGTCCGACACCGGAGAGTGCCATGATGACAGCGGCGTGAACCGGCTGTCGGGGCGCATTTACAAAATCGCGCATGGCACTCCGAAGCGCCCGGAGGTTTCCGACGTGGGCCAACTTTCACCCGCCGCCCTGCTTCCCCTGCTGGAGACCAAACACGAATTCCTAGCCCGTCACTCCCGGCTCCGTCTGCAGGAACTGGCGGTCGCCGGCACCGATATATCAGCCGTGAAAGCTGCCCTGAGACTGACCTTTGCCGGACACCCTGACACTGTCACCAAACTGCGGGCCCTGTGGGCGCTTCATGCCATCAAAGGCACGGACCCCGATTTCCTGCGGGCTCAGCTGAATCACGGGGACGGGCCTATCCGCACCTGGGCCATCCGGCTGCTGCTGGACGACCGCGAAGCCGCAGCCAACGATCCGGCCACTCCTGCGGCGCTGATCGCCCTGGCCGGAAAGGAAACCACCGCCCCGGTCCGCCTCGCCTTGACCTCCGCCCTGCAACGCGTGCCGGTTTCGACCTGTGAGGCGCTCGCCACCCCGCTGCTGCGCCATCCGGAGGACGCTACGGATCACAATCTGCCCCAAATGCTTTGGTATGGGATCGAACCCCTCGGCGATCACGATCCGGCCGCTCTGGCGGCTCTGGCCAAAGTCGCAGAAGTGCCGCTGGTCAGGCGATGCATCGCCCGCCGCCTCACAGAATCCAAAAACCACGCCACCCTGCTGGAACCCCTGCTCGCTTATGCCGCCGGAGCCAGTGCGGCCGTGCAGGCCGACGTCTTGGAAGGCATGGCCATCGCCCTCCAGGGCCAGCGCAAGGCCGCTCCACCCCAGGGTTGGGGGGCCGCCGCCGCAGTGTTCTCGGCCAGTCAGGATGCCGCGGTGCGCGGGGCCTTCCGCACTTTGGGGGCCATCTTTGCCGATCCCGCGGCTCTGTTGGCCATGCAAAAAACCGTGCTCGATCCACAGTCGGAAAAACCCGTCCGCCGCGAAGCCCTGCGTTCCCTGATCGAAGCCCGTGCCGATGGACTGCGGCCCCTCTGCGAGCAGCTCCTCACCGAACCAGCGCTCCTCGCCACCGCCGCGGGCGGACTCGCCCTGGAGGCGGATGCTACCCTCGTTGATCTCATTCTGAAGCACTACTCCAGCGCGGCCGCGGAGGACCGCGCGGGCCTTGTCAGCACCCTGATCTCCCGCGCCACCTGGGCGGCCCGGCTGCTGCAAGGAGTGACCGATGGACGGGTGCCACTGAAGGATCTGACGGCTTTTCACGCCCGCCAGATCCGGAGTTACCAGGACCCCGCCCTCACCAAAATGGTGACGGAGGTCTGGGGCGACTTGCGCGAATCCCCGGCGGAAAAAATCGCCCGGATCGCCCAGTGGAAAACCCAACTGACCAAACCGGTACTGGATCAGGCCGACCGGGTCAAAGGCCGCCTTCTCTACCAAAGTCTCTGCGCGACCTGCCATGTCCTGAATGGCGAGGGCGGGCGGATCGGGCCGGAACTCACCGGCAGCAACCGAGACAACCTCGACTACCTGCTGCAGAACATCGGTGACCCCGGCAGCGTGGTGGCCAAGGATTATCAGCTGACCACCCTGACCATGAAGGATGCCCGGGTGCTCGCTGGGTTCATCCGCTCGAAAAATGACCGCACCCTGACCCTGCAGACGCTCGCCGAAGCCATCACGGTGCCCCTCAGCGACATCGACGAAACGGAGATCGCTCCCATTTCCCTGATGCCCGAAGGCCTGCTGGAATCGTTGAATGCGAACGACCTCCGCGACCTGATCGGCTACCTGATGGCGAAATGAGCCGGCGCTGCCCCGCAGCTTCCCCATTGCCCCGCGCCCGGGGCCTGCCACGGTGCGCGCCATGAAAAGCATGACAGGATTTGGACGGGGCGAGGCGACTGGCCCCGACGGGCGCTGCACCGTGGAGTTGTCTTCGGTGAACCGGAAGCAAGCGGATATCGATCTGCGGATGCCGCGCGATTGGCAGGCCCTGGAAGCCGGGGTGCGGCAACTCCTCGCCGGCACCTTGTCCCGCGGCCGCCTGCATGGCGTGGTGACTTATGAAACCGCCGTCGAAGCCACCTCGACCCTGCGGGTGGATGATGCCCTTGCCAGGGAGTATGCCGCCTACCTGGCGCAACTCGGGGCCACGCTGGGCAGTCCTATGGTGATGACCCCGGAAGCCCTGCTGCGTGCCCCCGGAGTCTTCAATGTGGAAGGCCGCGAGCCCTCGCCCCCGGAGGTCCTGCAACCGATGGTCCACTCCGCCGTCACCGCTGCTCTTTCCGCGTGGGACGAAGCCCGCACCCGCGAAGGCGCCCATCTTTTCGCGGACCTGACTTCCCGCCTCGACACCCTGCGCCAGCTGCTGGATCAGATCGCCGGGGAAGCGCCCAAAGTCGCTCCGCTGCATCGTGCGGCCCTGCACCGCCGCCTTGAAGAAGCCGGCCTGCCCTTGCCTCTGGATGACGAGCGGCTCCTCAAGGAAATCGCCCTGTTCGCTGACAAGTGTGACATCAGCGAGGAAATTTCCCGGCTCGGCGGCCACCTTACCGAATTCCAGCGCCTCATGACCAGCGATACCCCGGCGGGCCGTCCCCTCGATTTCCTCACCCAGGAAATGCACCGGGAGCTCAACACCATGGGAGCCAAAGCCAACCATGCCGCGATTCAACATCGCGTGGTCGCCGGGAAAACCGAGGTGGAACGCCTCCGCGAACAGGTCCAGAATGTGGAATAGCGGGCCCCGCCAGAGGGAAGAAGTCAGTAGTCAGCGGTCAGAAATCAGTCCACTGCTCTGCAAAGCCCCCTCTTCCCTCCGACCTCCGACCTCTGCCTCTGACCGCTGACTACTGACCTCTTCCTCCCTGACTTCCGTCTCCCTTCCCCATGTCTCTCCACCGCACCGGCATTCTCTGCGTCGTCTCCGGCCCATCCGGGTCCGGTAAAACCACCGTCTGCCGCGGCGCGGCCGAAGCCACGCCGCTTTATTATACCGTGTCCTGCACCACCCGCGTCCAGCGCCCCGGCGAGGTGCACGGCCGTGATTACTTTTTCCTCACAGAGGAGGAATTCAAAAAGCGCATCACCGCCGGGGATTTCCTCGAGCACGCTCAGGTGCATGGCCGCCGTTACGGCACGCTGAAGAGCGAAGTCCTGCCCCGCCTCGCCGCCGGCGAAGATGTGGTGATGGACCTCGACCCCCAGGGAGCCGCCCAACTGCGCGCCTGCGATGACCTGGCGATCCGTCACAGTCTGGTGGACGTCTTCATCCTCCCCGCCAGCATCGACGAACTCCGCGCCCGCCTCACCAATCGCCGGTCCGAATCCGAAGCCGAACTCCAGCTCCGGCTCCTCAACGCCATCGACGAAATGCAGCACTGGCCCATCTACGCCTACACCGTGATCAGCCGCAGCAAGCAAGAGGACCTCGCCGATTTCCTCGCCATCCTCACCGCAGAGCGCCACCGCAGCTCCCGCCTCCGGTTCCCCGCCTCCTGACCTCCTGACCGATTCCCATGAAACCGCGCGTCCTCCTCGGCATCACCGGCTCCATCGCCGCCTACAAGGCCGCCGATCTGGCCAGCCACCTCACCAAACTCGGCTGCGACGTCACCGCCGTCATGACCACCGATGCCCAGGAATTCATCACTCCGCTGACGATCCAGGTGTTGACGAAAAACCCCGTCGTGACTGGCCTCTACGATGAAAAACAATCGTGGCGGCCCGGCCACATCCACCTCGCGGACAACGCTGATCTCGTCCTCATCGCCCCGGCCACGGCCAATATCCTGGCCAAACTGGCGGCCGGCATTTCGGACGATGCCTTGAGCGCCATCTGTCTCGCCACCCGCGCCCCGATCCTTCACGCCCCGGCCATGAATGGCAAAATGTGGTCGCATCCCGCCACCGTGCGCAACGTCGCCACCCTGACGGAATGGGGCCACCGGTTCATCGGTCCGGAAGCCGGACTCCTCGCCTGCGGTTACGAAGGCCTCGGCCGGCTCTGGCCCGTGGAAGGCATCGTGGAACGCGTGATGGAATTGCTGGGCAACCCTCCGGAACCTGCCATTGAATCGCTATGAACGGCCAGAAAACCCCCAAGCCTGACGCTGCTTATCTGGTCATCGGTCTGGCCGCCACCGGCCTGCTGGCTGCAGGAGTCGCGGGATTGGTTTCCGCTTTTCTCCACCGCGATGCCACGGGCCTGATCGCTTCCGCCCTATCATTCGGAACGCTGGGCTGGCTGGCAGGAAGATAACCCCGCAGGCCCTCACAAATACCGGCGCGGCGGATCATCGTGCACGATGACGCTGAGTTCGACGTGCTGACGGATCGGGGAATAGCTGATTTTCTGCATCAGGACCTCCTCCACCTGGAAGATCCCGGAATAGTCATCCATTTTCACCGCGATATGGACGGGACGTTCCTCTCCTTTGGTGATGATGACTTCCTTGATGGCATCCGCCGAGTGGCGGTGCATGTCGCCCAGGGTGGGTTTTTGGGCGAGCATTTTGGCGATGCGGGCCCGGCCTTTGGTCATGTCGGTGCCATCCGCCACCAGCAGCACTCCCGCTTCCACCGAGTGGATCTTGTCGTGGCCCATGTGGCCCACGATGGCTTCGCGGACCATGCAGGCGATCGAGAGCTGCTTTTCCTCCTCGTCCGGATACATTTCCGCAAGATACCGCTCCACCGTGGGCATGCACATGTGGACGCTGTGCCATTCGTGTTTGTCCCGCGTCACGCCCATACCGACATCGTGCAGCATCGCGGCCAGCACGACCGCGACCTTGGAATCCTCGTAGGTGCCCAACTCCTCGAATTCCATGGTGGAGCGCACCCCGCCTTCCTTGAGCAGATTCATGATGCGCAGGGCGTGCAGGGTGACGATGCGCATGTGGACCGGACCGTGATCGTTATAACCCAGGCGGACGATGGAAACATGATTGGCCTGGTTCTGCCACAGTTTGACCTTGGGATCCACGCACAACCGCTCCAGCACGGTCCGGGGTTTGCCCTCGACCATGGCGATCAGAGCGCGATCGAGTTCATCTCTTTTCAGGGTGCCAACTTTCATAGGTGCGGGGAAAAAACGGGGAATTTAAGGGGGATAGCCATCCTGATGCAGGGGACGGGCCACGGATAGAACTGATTTTACGGATGGCACCGACCGGAAAAATGATTGAGCGCGGAGCGGGGAGACTGCCGGATGATCTCCCTTGGCCCATCGATCCGTTTCTCATTTGGCTCCTGCTGTGGCCGGTCTCCGGCTGCCTTCCTACACCTGCATCACTTCCGCTTCCTTCTTCGTCGTCGCGGCTTCCAGCTCCTTGATGTATTTGTCGGTGTAGTCCTGGATGGTTTTCTCCGCGCCTTTCAAATCATCCTCAGTGATCGCACTCGCTTTCTCGGCTTTGCGCACCGCTTCCACCGCATCACGGCGCAGGCCACGGAGACGGATTTTACCGTCTTCGCTTTTCTCCTTGAGGATCTTCACCATTTCCTTGCGACGCTCCTGGGTGAGCTCAGGCACGGGGAGGCGCAGGATTTTGCCGTAGGTCACGGGATTGAATCCGAGGCGACTTTCGCGGATACCGCGCTCGATGTCCTTCATGTTGGCGAAGTCGAACGGCTCGACCACGATCATGCGCGGCTCCGGTGTCGTGATGTTGGCGAGCTGGCGCAACTTCATGTTCATCCCGTAGGCGTTGACATGGATTTCGACGCCTTCCACCATGCTGGGGTTGGCCTTGCCGGTGCGGATGCTGGCGTAGTCACTGATGGTGAAGTCCAGCGATTTCTGCATGGCTTCTTCCAGTTCAAGCATGGTGAATTCGATGTCCATAATCAGTAGGGTCGGTAAGAGCTGAAAATAATATTACGTCCGCTGCAGCAGCAAGGCCGGCGCTGGGGATCAGGCCTGCATGGCCAGTTCCGCCGGCAGGGTCGGGCCGTTATTGACCAGCGTGCCGATGGGGTCGCCGGCGAGGGCTTTGCGGATGTTGTCCGGCTGGTGCATGTCAAAAACGATGATCGGCTTGTTGTTGTCCATGCACAGGCTGAAGGCGGTGGAATCCATCACCTTCAACTGCCGCGAGAGGGCGTCCTGGTAGCTGACGTGGGTAAAGCGTTTGGCATCAGGATTTTTCTTGGGGTCGCTGCAGTAGATGCCGTCGACCTTGGTCGCCTTGAGGATCACGTCGGCATCGATCTCACTGGCCCGCAGCGCCGCGGTGGTATCCGTCGAAAAGTAGGGGTTGCCCGTGCCGGCGGCAAAAATGACCACGCGTCCCAGCTCCAGGTGGCGCACCGCGACCCGGCGGATGAACGGTTCCGCCACGTTTTTCAATTCCAAGGCACTGAGCACGCGGGTGGGCACTCCGATGCCTTCGAGCATGGACTGGATGGCCAGGGCATTCATGATAGTGGCCAGCATGCCCATGTAGTCAGCGGTGGTGCGCTCCATGCCTTTGTTGGCGGCAGCGAGACCGCGCCAGAAGTTGCCGCCTCCCACCACAATCCCGATTTCCAGCCCGGTTTGGTAGGCCGCTTTGATCTGGTGGGCGATGTCCTCCACGATCGGCGGGGAGATATTGTCCAGGCTGCCGTCGGCGCGTAGGGCTTCTCCACTGAGTTTCAGGACGACGCGCTTATAAGTTCGGCGGGGAGCACTGGAGGCCAAGGGTTCGGACATACTTTCCAAACGCGAAGAAAAGCCCTTAATGCAAGCGGGTGCAAAGAGAAAGTTGCCGTGATTCGGCAATGGAAACCCGGCAAAGCCCTGCGCGGCTTGACAGACATCCTGGGAGAGGAACTGGCGGGGGACTACGATTTCACCGCGTACCATGCCCGGGAAAAGCCGACCCACCCCTTCCCGGAAGGGTAATCCGTTGGCGACGCGGCGGACCTTGCGCACTGAAATCACGGCGGACGGGCATTTCCCATAAGGTGCCGGCGGGCCTTGGTTGACACCCCGGTTTCCGGTATTACTGGTAATACCCATGACAACGTTGACCTTCAAAGTAAGCGAAACCGAGGCCCGCTCTCTTCGCATGGCAGCCCGTCGGGCGCATCTCACGCTGTCGGAATATTTGAGACAACAAATCCGCTCCAGCTCCGCAGGAGGTCCTCCCGTCCGGCTGGTTAAGTGTCCTTCCACCGGGGCCATGATTTTTGCCCCCGACCCGCAGACGCCTCCCCTCACCACCGCCGCCGTCAAAGAAATCCTGACCGACTTCCCATGAAGTTCCTTCTCGACGTGAATGTGTTGGTGGCCTGGGGCTGGGCCAATCACACCGGCCACGCCCAGGTGACCCAATGGCTCAGCCGGATGAAGCAGACTTCCGGAAATCGCTTCCTGACCTCGGCCATTCCCGAATTGGGATTCGTCAGGGTCTCCGGCCATCGGTCGGTCGGCCTGATTTCACCCGGAGAGGCTGGACGTGTCCTGGCAGGAATGCTCCAGACCCTCGGCCAGCAGCATTTTTTTCTTCCCGATGACCAAAGCGCCACGCAATGGCCAGCCTGGTGTCAAACCGCCAACCACACCACGGACGCCCATCTGCTGGCACTCGCCCAAGCCCATGGCGCGGAACTGGCGACCTTGGACCAAGGCATTCCTGGGGCTTATCTGATTCCCTGAGTATCCAACCGCTATCCATTCTAGTTGGAAGCCGTCCGGCCGGCAGCCGTCAGGGTTGAAACCAATTTGGCCTGTTTCCTGGAAAACGTCTCCTCCTCGCATCGCAGGATGATCGCCTGCGCATCGGCCGGAATGCCCGAAAGCCAGATGAAGTTTCCTTCGATTTTGGCCGTCTTGATCAACCGGCACCACGTGCGCGACAATACCGCGCTGAAGATCAGCACTATGAAGCCGGGGACAAGCAGCAGAAAGATTCCAAAACCAAAGTTACGGGAGTAAAACCGCATGAGGTCAGCGGGTACCGCCTCATATACTCCAACCGCCAACGGCCCCGAAGCCAGAAAAATTGCCCAGTTGATGATCAGTCTCCGTCGATGCCGCCGGGCTAAATCCTCTTTTATCACATAGTAGATATTGCCCATCCTCGTCGCGAACAGGCCGACCAGGATCATGGCGAGGGGACCCAGCAGCAAAAACAGCCACCAAGCTGGCTGGATATAGCTGAGGCGGGCCTGCCTCAGCGGCGTCAGAGGCGCGACCGCACCGGTAAATAAACAGACCGGAGGAGAGATCCAGCCCTTCGGCACGATCAGGTATTTACCCTCTCTCCGGGACCTGGACATGGCCGTAGCAGTGACCGGCTCCCCGGTGGGAGGCGCATAGGGATTACTGTGGTCGGAATCCGGCATGGGGCATCCCTGCCCGGATAAACCAATTTCGTCAATCTCTTCTGACAAGACCCGTGTACAGACGGATTGAATCGCGTCACAATGCCGCATTGAATCCGCCTCCCGCCCCGCCACGTTGCGTTTTCCCCGAAACCTCAAAATGGCGACCTCCCACGGCATCATCCGCATCACCGGCGCACGGCAGCATAACCTGAAAAACATCACGGTCGAACTGCCCAAGCAGAGCCTCACCGTCATCACCGGCGTCAGTGGCTCGGGGAAGTCGTCCCTCGCTTTCGATACCCTTTACGCGGAAGGGCAGCGGCGTTATGTGGAAAGCCTCAGCACCTCCGCCCAGGCTTATCTGGAGCGTCTGGAAAAACCGGATGTGGATCAGATCGAGGGCCTTTCCCCGGCCATCGCGATCGGGCAGCACACCGGTTCCTCGAACCCCCGTTCCACCATCGCCACGGTGACAGAGATTTACGATTACCTGCGCGTGCTTTACGCCACCTGCGGGCAGCCCCACGATCCCAAAACCGGGGCCGTGATCCGCCGGTTCACGTCGCAGGAAATTGTCGAAACCCTGCTGGCCCTGCCGGAGGGCACCAAACTCATGGTGGCCGCGCCCCTGCCCGACACGGAGACCGCCCAGGGCAGCAAGCTGTGCGACCGGCTGGCCCGGCAGGGGTTTGTCAGGATCCGGGTGAATGGCGTGGTATGCGAGCTGGAGGAAAAACCGGATCTGTCCGGCAAAAAGACCACCGTGGAACTGGTGGTGGACCGGCTGGTGGTGCGCCCGGAATCCCAGACCCGCCTCCTCGACAGCGTGTTGATCGCCCTGCGCTGGAGCGGTCCCGCCAGCACCGTGCTGATCCTCGTGGACGACCAGGGGACCTGGCAGGAGCGGCGTTTCACCACCCTCTATGCCAATCCGGAAACCGGCTTCCGCATGCCGGCCCTCACTCCGAAACACTTCTCCTTCAACAGCCACCTCGGCGCATGCCCGGTGTGTGAAGGCCTCGGCAGCACCCTGAGTTTTGACCCCGATCTGGTGGTGCCCGATCCTGACAAATCCCTCGACGACGGTGCCCTGCGCACCTGGTGGTCGAAGAACGCCAAGCTGAAAGCCGTGCAGGACCGGCAGATTGATGGCCTGGCGGAGCATTTCCAGGTCGACCGCAAAAAGCCCTTCCGCAGCCTGCATCAGGAGTTCAAGGATGCCCTCTTCCATGGCTCCGGCAGCACCGCGGTGGCCAGCAAAACCAAGACCAAAACGGTTACCAAGCCTTTCGAGGGCCTCGCTGCCCAGGCGGAGCGGCTGCTGAAGGAGAGCGAGAGCGAATTCATGAAGCAGAACATCCGCCGCTACATGAATCCCTCGCCCTGTACCGCCTGTCAGGGGCGGCGGCTCAAGCCCGAGATCCTCGGTGTCACACTCATCGCCTCCGGAGCCTCCCGGAATGAGCCCGCCACGGAAATCTCCATCGACCAATTCACTGCCCTCACCATTTCCGAAGCCTGCGCCGTGGTGCCTAGGCTGGTGGTGGAGGAGAAGCTCAAAGCCGCCTGCAGCGAAGTGTTAAGGGAACTCGGGGCCCGCCTCGGGTTTCTGGCCAATGTTGGCCTCGTCTATCTCACCCTCAACCGGGAATACGGCAGCCTCTCCGGCGGGGAAGCCCAGCGCATCCGGCTGGCCAGTCAGCTGGGATCGCGGCTCAGCGGGGTGCTTTATGTGTTGGATGAACCCAGCATCGGCCTGCACCAGCGCGACAACGACCGCCTGCTGGCCACCCTCAAGGAACTGCGGGACCTCGGCAATACTGTGGTGGTGGTGGAGCATGATGAGGACACCATGGCGGCGGCGGACTGGCTGATTGATATGGGCCCCGGGGCCGGGCCGCGCGGGGGCGAAGTGATCTCCTGCGGCACCCCTAAAGCGGTGATGAAGGACCCTGCTTCCCTGACCGGACGTTACCTCGCCGGCACCGCCCGCATCCCCCTGCCCTCGCGCCGCATCATCCCGCCTCCCTTCAAGCCCGGTCAGGACAATGGCTGGCTCACGGTGCATGGGGCCGCGGAAAACAACCTCCGTGGCATGGATGTCAGTTTCCCGCTAGGGTGCCTCGTCTGCGTCACCGGCGTGAGCGGCAGCGGCAAGAGCACCCTCGTGGATGACATCCTGCGCCGCGAACTCTTCCGCCGGCTCTACTACTCCAAGGAAGCCCCCGGCAAACACACCAGCATCAGCGGCCTTACCCAGATCGACAAAGCCGTGGTGATCGATCAAAGCGCCATCGGCCGCAGTCCCCGCTCCAATCCCGCCACCTACGTCGGTGCCTTCACCCTCATCCGCGATCTCTACAGCAAGCTCCCGTCCTCCAAGGTGCGCGGCTACACCACCGGCACCTTCAGCTTCAACACCGCCGGCGGCCGCTGCGAGATGTGTGAGGGCGACGGCCAGATCCGCATCGACATGCACTTCCTCAGCGATGCCTACGTCACCTGCGAGGCCTGCGAAGGAAAACGTTATAACCGCGAAGTCCTCGAAGTCACCTTCAAGGGCCGCAACATCGCCGAGGTGCTGGAAATGACTCTCGACGAAGCCGGCGAATTCTTCCGCACCGTCCCCGGCCTCGGCGACAAGCTCCGCATGATGTGCCGGGTCGGCCTCGGTTACCTGCGCCTCGGCCAGGCCGCCAATACCCTGAGCGGTGGCGAAGCCCAGCGCATCAAGCTCTCCGGCGAACTCTCCAAACGCGCCACCGGCCGCGCCATCTATCTCCTCGATGAACCCACCACCGGCCTGCACTTCGCGGACATCGACAGCCTGATGCACGTCCTCTACGGCCTGCGAGACACCGGCAACACCCTCATCGTGATCGAGCATAATCTCGACGTCATCAAATGCGCCGACTGGATCATCGACATGGGCCCGGAAGGCGGCTCCGGCGGCGGCCAGGTCCTCGCCGAAGGCCCCCCCGAAGTTATCGCCGCCTGCCCCGCCAGCCTCACCGGCCACTATCTGAAATCCAGACTGCACCCGAAGACGCGTCCCTGACCGCAAGGCCCGGAGTCATTCCCGGTCCGGAACCCCGTAAAGGCCACCCGTGAATCCTTCACCGACCGCTATCACCGGGACAACTCCAGCCCTGGCCCTAGGGGGATCACCCGCGCCCCATTCAATTTAACCACCCTCGGCGGCCCGCGGTTTCGTGAGAAATTTAAATTGCCACGCCAATTGCGACACTCCGTGACAACCGGCAGGTTGGGGGACTTGCCAGCGTCAGGAAAGGTCCCGGCACGCTTGCATCAGCCCCTGAATTGGAGAGGCTGGCCGGAATCATGAATTGGAAGCCTGGTATCGGAGATCCCTCGTTGATCGGATGGTTGACGGTGCTCGGCTATTTTCTCACTGCGGGCCTGTGCGGGTGGGTCGCGTGCCGGTTGGGCCGGGGGACGGGAAGCCCGCAACGGAAGGCATGGGTGATCCTCGCGCTGGTTTTGGTGGTCCTCGGGATCAACAAACAACTGGATCTGCAGGGGCTGTTGATGGAATGGGGCCGGGTATTCGCCTATCGTCAGGGCATCCAAAACGGCGCGTGCTTCAACTGATCTTCCTCGGCTTGCTGGCGATGGGGTCCCTGACGGTTTTATTTCTCTGGTTTTGGATAAACCGCCACCATTGGAGGGAGCAGGGCTGGATGTTGCTGGGCAGCGTGTTTCTGGTTGCCTTTGTGCCTGGTCGGGGGTGTAAAGATTGTTCTGTAAAAGGCTTTAACCTTGCGCCGCGCGCCCCTTTGGGGGGCTGCGGAGTGAGGCGAGCGTAGCAATGCCGAACGCAGCAGACCCCCAAAAAGGCGCGCGGCGCGCGGTGGCAGGGGGTGGGCCATGGTGGGCCGTGTTGAGGTCTAGCAAACACCCAGCCCAAACCCACCCATGTCCCACCCAGCCCAAAGAGACCTCCTCCATACCGTTTTGCAACTCCTCGCCACTCAAGGCACCTCCAGCCTCGCCGAAGGCTGGCGGCTCCTCCTCAATGAGGCCATGGCCCAGGAGAGCTCCGCCGTCCTCCAAGCCCAGCCTTATGAACGCGGAGAAGGACGTCTCGGCTCTGCCAGTGGCTTCAAACCCAAGACCCTCAACACCCGTGTGGGATCGGTCCAACTGCACATCCCCCAGGTGCGCGATGGCATCGGCTTCTATCCCTCCGCCCTCGAAAAAGGCGTTCGCAGCGAGCTGGCCCTCATGCTGGCCAGGGCCGAAATGTATGACCAGGGCGTCTCCGCCCGCAAAGTCTCCAAAATCATCGAGGAACTCTGCGGCCACCAGGCCAGCTCCTCCCAGGTCAGTGCCTGCGCCGCCAAACTCGACGTCGAACTCCAGCTCTGACGCGACCGCCCGTTGGACGCCTGCCCCTATCTCATCTTCGATGCCCGCTATGAAAAAGTGCGCCACGGTGGCCTGCTGGTCGACTGCGCCGTACTCATCGCCATCGCCATCGGCCCCGACGGCAAACGCTCCGTCCTCGGCGTCAGCGATGCCCATCCCGGCATGGCCGCCGCCCGCCACGCCGTCTTCCCCTCCGTCCCATGGCAGCGCTGCCAGTTCCACCTCCAGCAAAACGCCCCGCCTTACGTCCCACGCCTCGAGATGCGTCAGGAAGCGGCAGAAAGCATCCGCCCCATCTTCCTCTCCCCGGATCTCCCCTCCGCCCAAGCCCGGCTCAAGGAGCGCGTCGCCTATTATTCCAAAACCGCTCCCAAACTCGCCGCCTCGATGGAACAAAACCTCCCTCAATGCTTCACCGTTTACTCCCTCCCCACCGCCCATCACCGGCGCAGGTGCACCAGCAACGCCATCAAGCGCGTCAATGAGGAACTCAAACGCCGAACCCGCGTCGCCGCTCTTTTCCCCAACGAAGCCTCCCTCCTGCGACTCATCTCCGCCCTCCTTTGCGAGCAGAGCGACGAGTGGCTCACCTCCAAAATCCATCTCAACATGAACC
>JAYUWQ010000008.1:0-2415 GCA_043753485.1 bacterium | reverse complement strand
ATCAACTGCGCTGCGTCGAGACTGGTGAGGGTGGCCTCGCCAACCTGGCGGGGCGGGGGATTTCCCCTCAGACGGTCAAGGCCGCCGTGGGGGATGCCGGGGTGATGATTCTCGCCCTGCCCGACCGGGTGCTGGGCAGCGTTGCCAGGACTCTGGTGCCCATGGTTGAAAGCGGCTGCCTGATCATTACCCTGGACCCCGCCGCCGCCCATGCCGGGGAACTGCCGGAGCGGGCGGACGTTTCCTATTTTGTCAGTCATCCCTGCCATCCCAGCGTCTTTGATCATTTTGAAACCCAGCCCGAGCGGGACGATTTTTTTGGCGGAACCCATGCCAGGCAGGCCATCGTGTGCGCCCTGCTGCAGGGGCCGGAAAGCGACTACCTGCGCGGGGAAAGGATCGCGCGCGATTTTTATGCGCCCGTCACCCGATCCCACCGGATTACGGTTCCGCAGATGGCGCTGCTGGAGCCGGCCATGGCGGAGACCGTGGGCATCGCCTTGATCCGGGCGCTGCGTCAGGCCCTGGAAGAGGTCGTAGCCCGCGGAGTGCCCCGCGAGGCCGCAGAGGATTTTCTCTACGGCCATATCAAAGTGCCGTTGGGGATTGCCTTTGACCGTGTCAATTTTCCCTTCAGTGACGGCGCGAAGTTGATCGCCGATTATGGAGCGGACGTGATTCTGCGTCCCGGCTGGAAAGAGGTCTTCGAGCCCGCCAATGTCCTGGAACAATGCAGGGCGATCACCACCGGCGGGAAACCTGGCGTGATTCCATTCTAGATTTTTCCTGACATGCTTTCCTCCCCTCCACCATTCTCCTGACTGCCTCCCCGCATGAAACTCGGCCTATCCAGCTACACCTATCCCTGGGCCTGCGGCGTTCCCGGTCATGAACCGGATCGCCCGCTCAGCGCCATCGACCTCTGCGGGCGCGCGCTGCGCCTGGGTCTGAAAGTCGTGCAACTCTGCGAAAACGTCCCTCTGCACCGGAACCAGATCAGCACCATCAAGGACCTCGGGCTGGAGGTGGAAATCGGAACGCGCGGCCTGATGGGGGAATATCTGGCGGAAGCGGCAGGCTTGGCCTTGGAGCTGGGGTCTCCTTTTGTCCGTCTCGTGATCGACCGTGACGGGCACGAACCCTCCCCGGACCAAACAATCCAGTTATTGCGGGGTCACCTCAAAACCCTGCCCTCCCAGCTCCAAATCGCCCTGGAAAATCATGACCGGTTTTCCGCCAACACCCTCGCTGGGATCATTGAGGCCGCCGGACCGGAGCGGGTTGGGGTCACCCTGGATACGGTGAACTCATTCGGCGCCCTGGAGGGTCCTGAAGCCACGGTGAGAACGCTGGCACCCTATGTCATCAGCCTGCATCTGAAGGACTTCACCATTGACCGGATTCCCTCCCAGATGGGGTTTGTGATTTCGGGATGTCCCGCCGGCGAGGGGCGGCTCGACATCCCCTGGCTGCTGGACTCCCTGAGCGCCGCCGGCCGGAATCCGAATGCCATCCTTGAACTCTGGACACCGGCCCGCGCCACCCTCGCCGAAACCATCGCCTGCGAGGAAGCGTGGGCGGAAAAAAGTATCGACACGCTCCGCCGGTTCATCCCAAATCAGCCTGTTTTTCCCACGCCATGAAAATCCTCGATGTTTTGCTATGCCTGATTCCCGTGCTCTGGCTGGCCGGCTGCAGTGAACCGGGTCCCAAAAAGCCCGTAATCGGGATCTCCTTTGAAACCCTGCAAACAGAATTCTGGGTGGCCGGGCTGGATGCCATCAAAGCAGAGTGCACCAAGCAGGGTTTTGATGTCGTTGAAGCCGTCGCCGATGGCGATGCCGGCAAGCAACTGGAACAGATCAAGGGATTCATCACCCGCAAGGTGGACGGCATCATCATGGTTCCCAAGGACGCCACCACCTGCCTGCCCATGATCAAAGCGGCCAACGCCGCTGCGGTTCCCATCGTGTTGTTCAATCGCCCCGCCAGTGCGGAAGCAGGGGTAAAGTTTACCGCCGTGGTGGCGGATAACCTTGGTCTGACCAAGACTACCGTCGACTACCTGGTCACCGAAGCAAGGAAGGGTGGCGGGAAGCACAAAGCCATTCTGCTGCTGGGTGATCTGGGTGATGCCAATGCGATCGCCCGCCGGGATGGGGCCGAAGCGGCTCTGAAGGACGCCGCGGACATCGTGGAAGTCGTGGCCCGCATTCCCACGGAATGGAACCAGGAAAAGGCCCAGGCCGGGGTAGTGAATGCCCTGCAGGCCCATCCGGACGCCCGCTTCATTTTCACAAGTTCCGATTTTCTGCTTCCGGGCATAGTCAGTGCCTTGAAGAGCGCCGGAAAATACCACAAGGCGGGCGAACCTGGCCACGTCCTGCTCGGCGGATTTGATGGCGATATCACCGC
>JAYUWQ010000007.1:0-2417 GCA_043753485.1 bacterium | reverse complement strand
GAGGAATTTCCGACGTGAGCAGTTGAGGCAGGATTTGATCTCCATTGGGGTTCACCCCCTTACCATAGCGGCTCATTTTCCGCAATCTTTCCTTCCTCGCCTCTGAAGGTCCGCCACCCTACACTTGAAGGTGGGTCTTCACCACCTCGTCCGTGAGATCCCTGATCGTCCCGCTGGAGACGACCGCGCCACGATCCATCGCAAAATAACGATCCCCCACGTCCCGGCAGAAATCGACGTACTGTTCGACGAGGAGAATCGCCAGCTTTTCAGTGGTCCGGAGAAGCTTGATGGTCTCACCGATTTCTTCGATGATGCTGGGCTGAATGCCTTCGGTAGGTTCATCCAGGATGAGGAGCTTCGGGCCGGTGAGCAGCGCCCTTCCGATGGCGAGTTGCTGCTGCTGCCCCCCGCTCAGCACCCCGCCTTTGCGGGCCAGCATGGATTTCAGCACGGGGAAGAGCGTGTAGATCCGCTCCACCGCCATCTTCTCATCCTTGATCCGGCTGCCATTGGCCACATAACCAATGCGTAGATTTTCCTCCACCGTCATGTGAGGGAAAATGTCGCGCCCCTGGGGCACATAACCGATCCCTAGCCGGGCCCGTGCGTCCGGCGCAAGACCGTTGAGGGTTTTCCCTTCAAGGGAAATGCTGCCGCTCCGGACGTCACGCAGCCCGGTGATGGACTTCAAAGTCGTGGTTTTACCGACGCCATTGCGTCCCATCAGGCAGGCCACTTCCCCTGGCCCGACCTCAAGAGAAACGCCGCGCAGAATGTGGGAACCGCCGATGTCGGCGTGGAGGGATTCGACTTTAAGCATGGGAAGCGCGGCGGTTTGGAAGAGTTATGGGCTGGCGAGTTGACGGGCCACGGACATGACGGACATGACGGATGGAATGGATGTTATGGAAGTAAGGAAGTAAATCTGGAGGATGTGCTGCACCTGTTTTTCCAATATCTGTGTTATCGGTTTCACCCGTGGTAATCCGTGGAAAATGCGGTGCTTTGGTTAATCAATGTTTGCCGCGGCCGAGATAGACGCTGCGGACTTCGGGATCGTTTTGTACATCGTCTACGGTGCCCTCGCAGAGGACATGCCCCTGATGCAGGACAGTGACCTTTTTGGCGATCTGACGAACAAAGACCATATCGTGCTCGATGACGATGATACTGTGTTTGCCTGCAAGGCTGAGAAGAAGCTCCCCGGTTTTGTGGGTTTCCTCATCAGTCATCCCGGCCGCCGGTTCATCGACGAGGAGGAGCTTGGCGTCCTGGGCCAGCAGCATCCCGATCTCGAGCCACTGTTTCTGGCCGTGGGCAAGGGAGCCGGCCTGGTCGTTCCGTTTTTCAAAAAGGCCGACGATTTTCAGCACGTCTTCAATCCGGTCACGGTCCTCGCTGCTGAGCTTGGCAAAAAGGGTGCGGAAGACCCCGCGATGGCCCTTGAGACCCAGCAGGATGTTATCAAAAACGGAGTGTTCCGTGAAGACGCTGGGGGTTTGGAATTTCCGGCCGATCCCCATGCGGTAGATTTCGTATTCCTTTTTGGAGGTGATCTCCTCGCCAACTCCGGTGCCGAAGGTGATCTTCCCACTATCCAACCGCGTGCGGCCGGTGATAAGATCGAGGAAGGTGGATTTCCCGGCCCCGTTCGGTCCGATCACGGTCCGCAGTTCCCCCGCGTCGAGATAGAAGTTGAGATCGTTGATGGCCTTGAAGCCATCGAAGGCTTTGTTGACGCCTTCAGCGGCGAGGATGACTTGACTGCTCATGAAAAGGGTCAGGCGGGGGTGGCCCCGGGTTCGATCGCAGGGGCGCTGCGGCGCTTCCACCATGCGGCGATGTCCTTGATCTGCTGGGGCAGGCCGGCGATGCCGTTCGGCGCGAAAAGCACCGCGAGGACAAAGAGTCCACCGAGGATGATATACCAGTAATCGGGATAGGCGGTGGTGGCCCATGATTTGAGGGCATTCACAAAAATCGCCCCATACACCGGTCCCAGCAGGGTGGCACGACCTCCAACCGCGACCCAGACCACCGCTTCAAGTGATTTGTCAGTAGTCATTTCGCTCGGATTGATGATGCCAACCTGCGGGACGTAGAGGGCTCCGGCAGCTCCGGCGATCAGGGCGCAGAGCACAAAGATGAAGAGCTTGAAACTGGTGGTGGCATAGCCGGAGAAAAGGACCCGGTTTTCGCTGTCGCGGATGGCTTTCTGCACTTTTCCGAATTTGGTGCCGAGCAGCCATTTCACGAGAGCCACCACGGCAATGAGGAACAGCACGGTGGCGATGTAGAGGTTCCGCCGGACATCGGCGTCATTCAGATTGGCTCCCAGCATGGTCTTGAAATCCGTCAGGCCATTGTTGCCGCCGAACGTGAACTTGTTCTGGAAGAACATCAGCGAGGCCGCA
>JAYUWQ010000006.1:0-6002 GCA_043753485.1 bacterium | reverse complement strand
GCTCCGCAGGTGATCCACAGGGCGTCGTGGTGGTGGGCGAAGAGCCACATGCCGCCGACGGGGCCGACCATGGACGAGAAGGACCAGGCCATGCTCATGGCGCCGCTGTATCGGCCCCGCATTTCCCGGGGGGCAATGCGGGCCACGTAGGCACTCTGCATGGGCATGGCGATCATTTCACCAATCGTGAACAGGGTCATGGACAGGATAAGCACGGTCAGGCTATCACCGATGGCGTTGAGCGCGAAGCCAATGCCGAGAATGGCATAGCCGAGGGCGATGACACGTTTGGGAGCAAACCTCAGAGTCAGGGAAGTGAGAGGAAGCTCGAACAGGATCACCATCAGTCCATTGAGCGCCAACAGGGACCCGTAGTAGGTGGTATCGAAGCCGCGCCGGGTGACTTCCAGCCCATAGGACGTGTTGAATTGGCTGAAAACGATGGCGGAGAGGAGGGCGCCGGCAAACATCGTGACGAAGGCTCCGTGGCGGAAGATGTGGCCCAAGGCAATCGACCAGGGAATATAACCATCTCCACCGCGCTGGTGACGCACGCCATGCGGCAGGAAGGCGAGGGCAATTCCACCAAAGATCAGCAGCGTAAAGGCGTCGCCGAAGAAGAGCCAGGCGAACGAATATTTGGCAAGAAACCCCGCCGCGGCCGATCCAATGCCGAAGCCGGCGTTGACGGCGAAACGCAGCGCGGCAAAGGCGCGGACCCGCAGCCGGTCCGGCACGAGATCAGCAATGAGGGCACTGGCGGCCGGACTGTAGAGGGCATTGGCAAACCCATTCAGGGCCGCAATGGTCATGATCCAAGGCAGGCCCTTGGCATAATAGAGGGCGATCAGGCAGGCGGCCGCTCCCCACGAACCGGCCACCATGGTGTGACGCCGACCGATGGTATCCGCGAGATGTCCGCCAATCAGTGAGGCCAGCAGCGCGCCGGTGCCGTAGGCGGAAATAGTCAGGCCCGCCTGGCCGACGGTGTAGCCTTCCCTCACCAGATAGATGGCGAGGAATGGCATCACGAAGGTGCCGAAACGGTTGATGAATGTGCCGGTGAAGAGCACCCAGAACGCGCGGGGCAATTCCCGCAGGTCGCTCATCAGCGCGCTTTGCCCGGCCCGGGAAGGCAGGGCGGGACACAGGCCAGGTTCGAGGTCTTGGTTGGGAGTCATGAGGGTGGGTGTCAGGGAACAAAAAACCCTGCCCGGTGGATCGGGCAGGGTGGAATGATTTGGGGAATCCGGCGACAGGAATCTGCGGCTGTTCTGGCTTATCCAGAGGAATTCAGCCGCGGGCGACCGTCAGGACGATGATGCGCCGGGCTCCGGCTTTTTTGAGGGCAGTGGCGCATTCGTGGGCGGTGGAGCCGGTGGTGAAGACGTCATCGATCAGCAGAATGTGGGAGGGAATCGGGGCGCCCTTCCGGGCAACAGGGAGGAAGGCGCCTGCAAGGTTTTTGAGGCGTTCCTTCCGGCTGAGGGCGGCCTGGGCGGTGGTGTAACGGGTGCGGCGGAGCAGGTCCTGACAAGGAAGACCCGTGAGCTTGGATAGGGTGCGGGCCAGCTCGGCAGACTGATTGAAGCGGCGCTCGCGGAGGCGTCGGGGATGCAGGGGCACGGGGACCAGAATCCAGTCCGGGAAGGAGTCAGGAGATTCAACAAGGGGCGGGCCATGCTCCTCCATGCGGTTTGCCAGCGGGTCCGGCTGGGTGAGCCGGGGGTCACTGAGGGTGTCGAACAGCTTCCGGGCGAGGGGCAGCCGGAGGTGGAGGTGCCGGCCGTATTTGAAGCGATGGATCGCTTCCCGCAGGGGGCCGCTGGAGTGCCATGCGGCGATGGCGCAGTCGAAGGCGAAGGTTTGACCGGTGCAGTTCGGACAGGAGAACCCATGCGGCAGGAGACCGGGAAACGGTTCGCTGCAGATTTGGCAGGCGGTGGCCGCGACAGGTTCGAGCAGGTCCTCGCAGGCGGGGCAGAAGTCAGCCAGAGCGGGGGACGGGAGCCTGACCACACAGGCGGCGCAGCGTGGAGGATAGAGCAGATCCAGCGCGGAGCGGAACAGCGGCCGCGGCCATGCCAGCAGGCGATGGGCGAAGGAGGGAACCACGGATTTCAAGGAGGGCACAGATGACCGGGTTCGGAGGTGGGGAGTTCACAGGCCGGAGGCCCTTGCTCCGGCGGGTCAGGCGTGGAGCTTTTTGAGGCGAAGCCGGAGCCACCAGAGGACGGCGAGACTGGTGAGGGCGAGCACCGCGAGGGGGAGCAGACCGATCTTGAGTTGGGCGCCGATGAGCGGGATGGCACTGTCGCCGGTGCCGAGATTGAATTTGCCGGCACGCATGGCTTTGGTGGTCAGGGTGGTGCCCATGTAGAGGGTATTCATGAAGATCCAGCCGGCGTGCAGGCCGATGGGCATCCAGAGGGAAGCGGTGCGGGTGCGGGCGAGGGCCAGAATGAGACTGATGGCAAAAAGAGTCAGGAATTCCGAAAGGAACAGGGCCGGCTGGGCATTGCGCCGGAAGATTTCGGCGGTCATGGCGAAGCCGGAGGTGGCGCCAATTTTGGAGGGCGCAAACCGGGCCATGGAGGGATCGGTGATCCAGTCGTTTTTGGCAGGGTCCGTGGCGTGATTGGTGGCGAGCAGGGTCCAGCGTTCCTTCCGCATGACGGAAAGCTCCTGGCGGGTGGTCCTGTCCTTCACGTTCAGATCCGGAGCCTGCATCAGGTGGAGGATGGAAAAGAAGGCGGAGACGAAGACGATGGCCTTCCATGGTTTGGCAGCGCGCAGGGCGATGCCGAGGAAGAGACCGCGGAAGATCCATTCCTCCAACAGGGAGGCGCCGATGGCGGCCATGGTGGCCTGGGTGAGGACGCTCTGCCAATCGGCGTTGGGCTTGGCGGTGAAGGCTCCGAGCTGGAGGAGGACCAGTCCCATGAAAGCGAGGAACCCGCCCGCAATGAGGAGACCCATGAGAGTATCCGCGAGCTTGAGCGGGTTTTTTTTGAGCCCGAGGGAATCGCGTGAGATGCCCATCCATTTCAGGAAAGGCCAGAGGAGCCCGAGGGCGGAGACGAGGAAGGCGCGGTTATAATAACTGTCGAACTCGTGGATGGTGAGTTTGTTGGCCAACCAGCCGAGGACGGGGGTCTGTCCCTGTTTGAAACTGACGAGGAGAGCCGCCAGCCACTTGCCGCCGGCATAAAGGACCGGGGCGAGGAGGGCTCCGAGGAGGAGGACACAGGCGAGGTAGAGCGCGATCTTGAGGATCGGACCAGGGCCGCGGGCGGGTGGGGAGTCAGGGGTGAGGGAAGCCACGGGGAAAAGGAATGGGAACGGGGGGAATGGAGGGGAACGGGCCGCAGGCCACGGCAGGAAGGACTGAAACAGGCTCCGGCGGGGAGCGGGGCACGAATGGCACGGATTTAACGGAGGGGCACGGAAGTTGTTGGGAAAAATGAAGAAGGGATGGCCGGGCGGAAATTGCTTCCGCGGCGGCCATCCCTTTGATGGATTCTTGTTCCCAGTTCGTGAGTAATTTCAGCGGGCACTGGGGCGGACTGCAAGTCCGCTGCCTGGTTAGACTTTTCCGAAGATGGTCTTGCCATCGGAACGGAGGTCGAGGCAGGCCTGGTAGAGGCGCTTGCAGAGGCCTTCCTCGCCTTTCTTGAGATAGACGCGGGGGTCGTAGATTTTCTTGTCGCCGATCTCGCCATCGATCTTCAGCACGCCGTCGAAATGACGGAACATGTGCTCGGCGATGGGGCGGGTGAAGGCGTATTGGGTGTCGGTGTCGATATTCATCTTCACGACGCCGTAGTCGAGGGTCTCACGGATTTCCTCGAGAGGGGTGCCGGAACCGCCGTGGAAGACCAGATCCATTTCGGCGGTGGGGCCATACTTGGCAGTGACGACGGCCTGGCCATCGCGCAGGATGGTGGGCTTGAGTTTCACGGCCCCTGGTTTGTAGGCGCCATGGACGTTGCCGAAAGTGGCGGCGAACATGTAGCGGCCGATGCCATTGAGGGATTCGTAAACTTCCAGCATATCCTCGGGGCTGGTGTAAAGCTTGTCAGCGGAAACGCCGGAGGTGTCGTGGCCGTCTTCCTCACCCCCGACCACGCCGGCCTCGACTTCGAGGATGATTTCGTTTTCGGCGCAGATTTTGAGGAGGTCCTTGGAAAGGCGGATGTTTTCCTCGAGGGGCAGCTCGGAGGCGTCGAGCATGTGGGAGTTGAACAGGTTGTTCAATCCGGCGGCGCGGCGCTTGGTGGTCTCAGCGATGAGGGGTTTGAGGAAAGTGTCGACTTTGCCGGGCTGGCAGTGGTCGGTGTGGAGCCCGACGAGAATGTTGTATTTTTCCGCGAGACGGTGGGTGGCTTCAGCGAGGACGATTGCGCCGAGGGCCATGTCCTTGATGCTCATGCCCGAAGCAAATTGGCCACCCCCGGTGGACACTTGGATGATGCCGTCGGATTTGGCATCGGCGAAGGCCTTCAGGGCGCCATTGATCGTAGTGATCGAAGTGATGTTGATTGCGGGGTAGGCGTAGCTGCCCTTTTGGGCGGCATCAAGCATGGCGGCATATTGCGCGGGAGTGGCGACGGGCATGGTGGTGTTAGTTTATGGATGTGAAAACGGAGGAACACCTTGACGTGCTTTCCGGGGGCGGCAAGGCGGCAAATCCCGTGCCGGACGGGGAGTTTATCTTCGCCGCTCCGGAACTTGAAGATCTCCAGGGAGGAGGGGAACCCGGCTGCTGGACGACGGGAGATGAGGCCTTCCGGGAGGTCTAGCCTTTCCATTCGGCCGCGGGACCGTTTTTACGGAAGAATTCGATGTAAACGTCGATCTGTTGGGCGCGCGTTTCCGGGAAGGGGTGCGAGCTGAGAATTTCCGGGGGGCGCTGGCCGTCGCCCATGCCTTCGGCGAGGACTTTCATGACGCTGAGAAGTTCCTCGGGTTTGTAACCGGCTTCGAGCATCAGCTGGATGCCGATGCGGTCGGATTCGCTTTCGTGCTCGCGGCCATACTTGGTCTGGACGACCTGGCCGACCATCTGGGCGATCTGGGAGCTGTTGCCGGTGCCGTCCGAAGTGGCGACCACGGCGGCATTGACGAGCCCGGAGAGGAGACCGCTTTTGGCCATCTGCTGCATGGAATGGCGGGCGAGGACGTGACCGATTTCGTGGCCGATGACTCCGGCGACGGCGTCTTCATTGGGGAGCTTGGAGAGAAGCGCCATGGTGATGAAGACCTGGCCGCCCGGAAGGGCGAAGGCATTGATGGTCTCCTTGTCGGCGAGGACGTGAAATTGGAATTCGTAGTCGAACTCGTCGTCCTGCTTGCCACGCTTGGTGACGATGCGTTCCTTGGCCGCAAGGAGGCGCTGGCCAATTTCATTGATCTTGTTGCGGACAAGGGGCTCGCGAACCATGCCGCCAAATTGCTGGGCCATTTCCGGGACGGATTGCAATCCCAGCGCGGTTTCCTGTTCCGGCGTCATATCCTGTACGGTGACGATCTGGCCGGTGAAGGGATTTTCCTGCTTTACCGTGGTGGTGTTGTATTTAATCACCGCAAAAACGACCAGTCCCAAGGCCATCAGGATGCGTGGATTGCCGAGGAGCATGCGAAGCAGTCCACCCCCGGCGGGAGCTTGCCGGGAGCCTTGGGGGGATTGATTGTAGGGCATGGCTGGGTCGGGGTGAAGGTTGTTGGTGGGCGGTGCCGGTGCCGGCGCCCTTGGGTATATTTGAACGAAAGCAGCGCTTCTGAAAACGGAAAAATGAGTTCCGGGGATGGATGAGGTCAAGGTTCCACCCAGTTATCGTGGATAAACTTTTCGATCATAACCTGATTGGTTTTCCGGCCTTCCGGAGGAAAGCGCAGCCGCAGAATGCAGGAAATGGCAGCCTTGCCATCCTGATTGAACTGTCTTTGGCGGCGGGCACTTTTAAGGTGAAAGAGCAGTTTGGAAGCGGCTTCGGAGTCCT
>JAYUWQ010000005.1:0-6007 GCA_043753485.1 bacterium | reverse complement strand
GATGAGGACCGTATTCTTGAAGTCAACAGTGCGGCCCTGACCGTCGGTGATGCGACCGTCATCCAGCACCTGGAGGAGCACGTTGAAGACGTCCGGATGGGCTTTTTCCACTTCATCGAACAGCACCACGCTGTAAGGGCGGCGGCGCACGGATTCGCTGAGCTGGCCCCCTTCCTCATATCCGACGTAGCCGGGAGGGGCGCCGATCAGGCGGGAGACAGCGTGCTTCTCCATATACTCGCTCATGTCGATGCGGGTCATGGCGTTTTCGTCGTCGAAGAGGAATTCGGCGAGGGCTTTGGACAGCTCGGTTTTACCCACTCCGGTGGGGCCGAGGAAAAGGAACGATCCAATCGGGCGGTTTTCATCCTGGAGGCCGGCCCGGGCCCGGCGCACCGCGTGGGAGACGGCGGTGATGGCGTCGCGCTGGCCAATCACACGCTCGCCCAGGCGCTCCTCCATGTGCACCAGTTTGGCGCGCTCGCCTTCCTGGAGGCGGCTGACAGGAATGCCGGTCCATGAAGCGACGATGCGGGCGATGTCTTCGGGGGTGACTTCCTCCCGCAGCAGCGATCCTTCCGCCTTGTGAGGACGGCCCGCGGCATCGTCGGCGGCGAGCTGGGTTTCGAGATTGGGAATGAGGCCGTATTGGATTTCACCGGCGCGGGAGAAATCGCCACGACGCTGGGCCTGCTCCAATTCGGTCCGCAGGTGATCGATTTCCTCCTTGATCTTCCGGCCCGCCTGGACGCCTTCTTTTTCCTTGAGCCACTGGGCTTTCAGACCGTGGCTGGTTTCCTTGAGATCGGCCATGTGCTTTTCCAGCTTGGCCAGGCGGTCAATGCTGGCGGCATCCTTTTCCTTTTTGATCACCAGCCGTTCCATCTCCAACTGCATGATCTCGCGTTCGATGACGTCGATTTCCGTCGGCATGGAATCGAGCTCGATCTTGATGCGGCTGGCGGCTTCATCCACAAGGTCGATCGCCTTGTCAGGGAGGAAGCGGTCGGTGATGTAGCGGTTGGACAGGGTGGCGGCGGCGATGAGGGCGCTGTCCTGGATGCGGACGCCGTGGTGGACTTCATAACGTTCCTTGAGACCGCGCAGGATGCCGATGGTGTCCTCCACGCTGGGTTCACCCACGGTGACGGGTTGGAAGCGCCGTTCGAGGGCAGGGTCCTTCTCGATATACTTGCGGTACTCGTCGAGGGTGGTGGCGCCGATGCAGCGCAGCTCGCCGCGGGCCAGTTGGGGTTTTAACAAATTCCCGGCATCCATGGCGCCTTCGCTTTTGCCCGCGCCGACGATGGTGTGGAGTTCGTCGATGAAAAGAATGATCTGGCCCTCGCTGGAAGTGATTTCCTTGATGAAAGCCTTGAGGCGTTCCTCGAATTCCCCACGGTATTTGGCACCGGCCATCATGCCGCCTAGGTCCATGCTGATGAGGCGTTTGCCTTTGAGTGAATCCGGAACGTCACCGGCCACGATGCGGCGGGCGAGGCCTTCGGCGATGGCGGTCTTGCCCACGCCGGGTTCGCCGATGAGGACCGGGTTGTTTTTGCTGCGGCGGCTGAGCACCTGCATGATGCGGCGGATCTCATCATCGCGGCCAATCACGGGATCGATCTTCCCGGCGCGGGCCCGGGCGGTGAGATCAGTGCCGTATTTTTCAAGGGTCTGGTATTTGCCTTCCGGATCCTGATCGGTGACCCGCTGGGCGCCGCGCACAGCGGTGAGAGCTTCGCGGGCGGCGGCGTGAGTGAGGTTCCGGGCCTTGAAGATAGCGGCTAGTTCCCCGGGTTTTTTGAACAGGCCCAGCAGGAAATGTTCGACGCTGAGGTAGTCATCCTTGAGGGATTTCTGTTCGTCCTCGGCGGCCGTCAGGGCGACGCGCAGGTCGTTGGAGCCGGACAGACTGGTGCTGCCGCTGACACTGGGCTGGCGGGAGAGAAATTGGTCGAGGTCGCCCTTCAACCCATCCGGGGAACTGCCCATTTTTTCGATGATGGGCTTGGCCAGACCACCTTCCTGTTCCAGCAAGGCGCTGAGGACATGGGCGGGACGCAGTTCAGCATGGCCAAGGCGGGTGGCCGTGGACTGGGCGGAGGACAGGGCCTCCTGCATCTTCAGGGTCATTTTTTCTGGATTCATACGTGCAGGTTCAGGATCGAGTTCTTAACCTCCCCTGCATAAACCGAACCTTTCGCTTCAGGATCGGTTGAGCGTTGACGGCCAAAGACTTAGAGGAATTTTGAAAACTCCTGGATGAGTCAGGATGGCAGGGCTTGCGCATCTTGGCGCAGCAGAACGGCCAGGGTGACGCGGTCTGGAATCAGGCCGTGGGGCCGGAAACCGGACGGCGGCCGCTCAGCGCGCGGTAGAGGGTCAGGTCGTCGGCGGCATCGAGTCCGCCGCCAGCCGGGAGTCCCTGGGCGAGCCGGGAGATGATAATGTCCGGAAAATCCTTGCCGATGACGTGGGCGAGGTAGTTGGCGGTGGCATCGCCTTCCACATCCGAGCCGGTGGCGAGGATGATCTCGCGCACCGGGCCGCCGCGCAGCCTCTGCAGCAGGGCGGCAATGCGGAGGTCTTCCGGGCCGATGTTGTCGAGTGGGCTGAGACGGCCGTGGAGGGCGTGATAGTGGCCCTTGAAGGCGCCGGTGCGTTCGAGGGGAAGGATGTCGGTGGCCTGCTCAACGACGCAGATCACTGCAGGGTCGCGGGCGGGGTTGTCGCAGAGGACACAACCGGCGGCGAGGCTGGCGAAGAAGCCGCAGGACGGGCACAATTGAATGCCGGCGCTGGCGGCCGTGAGGGCCCGGGCGAGGTCGGCGGAGGGCGACTGGGGCGAGCGGAGCAGCCAGAGGGCAATGCGTTCGGCGCTGCGCGGGCCGATGCCGGGGAGGCGTTTGAGATGGGCGATGAGGTGCCGGAGTTCCTCTGGATAATCAACTTTGATCACGGACGGCGGGGGAGTTTCCGGGCTGGCTTGCCTTGGCGGCGGGGAACCGCCAGGGAGGCGGCGGAATTCGGGGGTGGCGTCAGGATGTCGGTGGGCGCAGGGCTGGAGGGAGCAGGCGGCACGACGTTGCCCGATCCCGCAGACGAAGCGGCATCGCGCTGGGATTGATCGGTGGCAAGAGAGACAAAATAATCGAGCACCGGGTCCGGGACGGTCAGGCCTTCCCGGGCATCAGCGAAGCGGCCGAGGGCGTCCTCCGTATGGCCGGCCCGGAGCAGTATGATGGCATCGCGGAAGGCTCCGCGGCGGCTGAGGGCCTCCTGGGACAAGCTGCCGGTGGTGCCGAGGAGTTGGAAAATCTCGACGGCGGCACCATCCGGAGGATTGACGAACTCCAAGGGGCGGTCCTCAATCCGGTCGGCGGCAAAGTGGGTGGCGGCGTCAGTGAGGAGACGCACTTCGTAGTTGGCCGTTTCGGCAGCCAACCAACGGCTGAGCTCCACGGCTTCGCCGAGAACAGTGTAGGTCTGGCCGATCAAACCGGCGGTCAGCTTGCCTGTGGCCAGACCGATCCCGCAGGCCGGGGCATGGGGCGTGGCTCCGGCAAATCCGCGCATGGCATCGTCGAGGGCCAGCGCTGCGGCCACGGCTTCATCCGCGGGGGAAGCGCCGGGCAGGGGCAGGCCGAAGAAGGCCCGCACTCCGGAGGATTCAGTGGGGTCCAAACAGGCCCCCTGGGCGAGCAGAACTTCCGCGGCCTGGGTGCGGAAGGTGGCATAGAGCTTGAGAAACTCGCGGGCCGGCAAGGCTTCGCGCAGCGCACTCTCATTGAGCAGCCGGCAGGTGATCACGGTGGCTTCCCGTTGGTCAGGCCGGAGAAAGCGGTCATCCAAGTTGGTCTGCAAACGATCGAGGACCGGGGGGGCGACCCGTCCTTTGAACCATGTGCCTGGCCCGGTGGCCACCGGCTTGAGCCAAGCCGCCAGGCCACCGGCTCCGGCGAGGGACAACAGGGCCGGCAAGGGTTCCCATGCGATGTTATACAGGGCGAGGATGATGGATTGGGAAAGTGTCAGGCAGGCTGCTGCGGCCAGCAATCCCGCCACCCGGCGCGCCGGAGCGATCGCGGCTCCCGCCCAAGTGGCAGCCAGACCTATGCCCAGAGCCGCGGCAAAGGCGGCTGGCTGGCCCGCGGCCCGGCCCGGGTTTTCAGGAAGATAACTCCATAACATGGAACCTACAGGAGTGCCAAGTGGCAGCAGGACCAGACTGGCTGCCCCCAGCGCGAACACCACTCCTCCAATCCACGCCGGGGTGGCCCCATGAACGGGAGCGGGCGGGGAATCGGAGGCAGGCGGCATGGAACGGGAGAAAGCCGTAAGATGGGATAAAACCGGCTGAAGGTCAAGAAGTGGTCTCCTTGGGGAACCCTCGCTTTTTCTGAACCCTGCATGGTGGGAAAATCCCTGGAAAACGGCAGAATTCGCCTTGGGAGAATCAGGATCAGGGCTCCTGGAGCGCCCAGCGCATCCTGAAACCGGGGTGTTCGCGTGCCAGCTCGCGGCCCGCGACGACTCCGTAGGTTTTTAATCCGCTGCGCATGGCGAAAGCCACCAGCAACTCCCGGCGGCGGTAATATTCGTCCGAGTCCGCGGCCCGCTCCAGCACCCGTTCCGCGAGCGCGGCGAGGGACGCGGGAGTCCAATCCGGAAAGAGCAGGGTGATCTCCGGCCCGGAAGCGGGTTTTAATATCAATCCATCCGCAGTCCCGCCTATCAGCCCGCGCCACGACGGTCCTTGGGGCCGGTCGAGCGTGCCTTCGATCGGCGTGGCCAGATCATTGGCCAGCACATCCAGGAAGGAGTCGGCATTTTCCCACCACCGCAGACGGTCGGCGGCCATTTCCTTCGCTCCCGTGGAGGAAGGTTTGTATTGCCTGAGCCGGGCCGCGGCCTCGCCGAAGGCAAGCCTGGCACCCAAGGGGGCCAATTCCTCCTCGATCCGCCTCAATTCAGCGAGTTCCCCGGTGGTTTTGCTTTCCATCGCGGCGGCTTCCGCGGCATTGCGGGCCGCGGTCATCTGATCAATGGCGGCGGCGATGTCTTCCAATCGCCTGCCAGCCGCGTCGCGGGCGGCGCCGGGAAGCGTCAGCCCGGCCACCAGCCCGCGGGCGCGGGTCAACTGGGCGGTGGCGGCTTCCGGGGTGATGTCCCCGAGCGGCAGGGCAGGGAGCGCATCGATGATCTTCACCTCATCCAGATAGGGCTGGGCGAGTTTTTTATAACGGTCCACCCAGGCGGCAGAGCGGGGCGGATTGGAAGTTTCAAAGGCGCGCAGAAAAGTGGCCGCTCCTGACAGGTCGCCGAGGTGCCAGTTCTTCAATCCCGCCGCCAGCAGGCCAATGGCCTGGGCCGTGTCGGGCGGGCAGTCGGCGGTGTGGGCCGGAGCGACCGGTTCATCGTTCTCTCCCGCCGCGGCACTGCGCAAAAAGAAGGTGGCCGCAGGCAGGTCGGCCGCTGCATCGGAATAGGTCCCGGCGGCGCGGATGGCGGCAAATTCCGCCCGGGCGGCCGCCACGTCGGCAGCAAAGAGGGCCGCCAGTCCGGCGTTGTAGCGGGCCCAGTTCAGGGTTGGCTGCCGGATCGCAGGGTCGGAGCAGAGGGTTTTGAATTGTTGGCGGGCACCGGCGAAATTCCCTCCCCAGAGGGTCTCGCGGGCGGCGATGAATTTGGAGGAAACGGTGCTGTCGCCTCCCACGGTCGGATCGGCATCTGCCAACAGGCCACCGCCGTTCTTCCCGTCCTCCCGGGCAGAGCGGAGGCTGGACCATGTCCACAGCCCCGCGCCCGCCAGGGCCACGGCGGCGGCGATGCCGGCCCATTGGACGGGCGTCAGCCCCTGTTGACCGGGCCAGGCGGCCCCCCGGCCTCCGCGCTTCAGCCGCCGGCGGGCGTAGCGCAGGTGATCGAGGAATTCATCATAACTGCTATACCGGTCCGCCGGCTTGCGGCGCAGGGTGCGGGTCAGCAGGGCCACCGTTTCAGC
>JAYUWQ010000004.1:0-2424 GCA_043753485.1 bacterium | reverse complement strand
GCGGCAAGAGCAAATCCCTTGACAATCAGGCGGCGGCATCGGGGGGAGAGGGAAGACATGTTGAATTGAAAGCACAGCCATCCCATAGGCTGAAAATCGCGGGGGAGCATCCCCCGTGCAAACGGCGGCGGATCAAGTAAAATCGTTGGAGGGCCGAGTTGTGTTATTATGACAAGGACCCGTTCATTTGGCACAATGCTGTCCCATGGTTTCAGACGGGTTGAGGCTCAAATCCCGGCAGCCACGAGGAATGCATGGATCCTAGGATTCGAAAACTGCCGCCTGCTGTCCCATAGCTTCGTAATAACCCCAGCAGATCCAGACGTTCCCACATGGCCGCCCGCACCACTGTGAAGAGCCGGGTGAAGCTGTGCCCCCAGTTGCTGAGATGAGCCGCAAACCTCAGCAACACATACACCAGCAGCGCCGTCCACACCTGCCAGCGGATCGCATTCGCGCTGTAGCCCACAAAACCGCTCAGCTTCAACGTCTGCTTGATCTGCTTGAAAAACACCTCAATCTCCCACCGGGCGCGATAAAGATCACACACGCTGCGCGCACTCCACCCCACGTTGTTGGTGATGAACACCATCACTTTGTCCTGAGCGTCCACTTCCACGATGGCTTCCACCCGGCGCAGCGTCCAGCCTTTGAATTTTGCCAGCTTCTGCCACTTCGCCCCTTTGGGCGTCACGATTTGATCCTTGATGATCCGTCCGCCCACCGGCACCGGCAGATTCCGCACCGCCCGGTATTGGAAACCGGTCTTCGCCCGCGTCACCCACTGCACGCTCCGGGCCGCCAGATCATGGAGGTGATCAAAATCCACGTAAGCCTTGTCAAAGACCGCGATTTCCCCGCTCTGGAGTCCTGCACAGACCTCCCGTGCCCGCTTGTTATCGTTTTCCCCCGCCGTGTCCACGATGGCGAAAGCCGGAAGAAAACTCCCCACCTCGAGCCGCAAATGCAGCTTGGCCGCCGCCTTGCGCCGACGGTGCTTTGCCCAGTCCATACAGTTGGCCACCAGCTCAAGTGTGGTCGAATCGACCGCATGGACTCTAACCTTGAAACGGTGCAGCAGGCGCCGCCCCTTGCGCCTGGCCCCGAAGCCGGGTTCGCAGTGCTTGAAATGCGTGAGGGTTTTCCAGAAGACCTCCTCAATGAAGGCTGCGGGACGTCCCTTGTTGGCATGGGAGAGGTTATTGCGGGAGGGCGGCGTCAGGCCCAGCCCGGAGATGGCGCGGGCCTTCATCCGGAGCCAGTCACAGACGTCGTTGAGACTGAGCGCGTGGGCCAGTTGTACAAAAACCATCGTCGCCAGATGGCTCCAGACGCTGAAGGACCGGGCCTTGGCCTCGACCCCGTGGCGGGCTGCCGCGCCGTTGACGATGGAGCGGGGAATATACTTGAGAAGTTGCCCCAGCACGTTGACATGGTGGCGGGCTGGCTGGGCGGAAGGGAGCGGAGTCGGAATGGCTTTCATAACACCTCCACTTCGGCTGGCTTCCCGCCCCCAGCCAGCCCATCCTTCAATCTGGATATCTCAAATCCTCATTCTTCCTGTGGGATGGCTGTGAAAGTGATTAACCAAAATACCAGCAGAAGTCAAGGAGTTGCGGGCGACCGCTGCTCTGAAAGAAGACTATGCAAAACCCGTGAGCCGATGAACAAGAACCTGATACAAGGCCGACGCGATGGGGCGAGCTGGCACAACACAGCGAACCCGACTGGTGAAGTCGTGGAGGTAAATCAGGCGGTAGTGCGGGGGAGGACTGCGTTCTTACCTGGGGAGGTCTCGGGCGTGAGAGCGCCCGAGAAGTCAGCAGAGGTCATAGTAGTCGGGAAACGAGCCGGAGTGCGAATGCACAGTAAAATTGCCGGAGGACTCAGCCGATGAAGGACCGAACCAATGAAGAGTCACTCGACCCCACACCGGGGAACCTACCCGCTACGGCCGGAAGGCCAGTGTCAGGTTCAGCTCGGTGCGGAGGGAAGAATGGAGGGGCTCCAGTCGATCCGGACGCGCTGTTCAGCCAGGTGCTCGACAGTGCGAATCTGAGCCTTGCCTGGAAACAGGTGAAGGCGAACAAGGGAGCGCCGGGCATTGATGGGATGACCATTGGTGACTTCCCGGCGTTTGCTCGTCAACACTGGGAGCGCATTCGCTCTCAGCTCAGTGAGGGAACATACGCCCCGGCGCCGGTGCGCCGGGTGTTCATCCCGAAGCCCGATGGGAGCCAGCGGCCCCTCGGAGTGCCCACGGTGCTGGATCGAGTGATTCAGCAGGCGATCGCCCAGGTCCTGACACCGCTCTACGATGGTGACTTCAGCCAACACAGCTACGGGTTCCGCGCCGGACGCAACGCTCATCAAGCGGTGCGCCAGGTGGAGGCCGGGTGGAAGCAGAAACGTCGTCACGCGGTC
>JAYUWQ010000003.1:0-2429 GCA_043753485.1 bacterium | reverse complement strand
TCGCCGCTGGAATGGATCGCAATCCCGGCGGGGCTGCGCAAGCCGCTGCACATCGGCTCGGACCGGCCGTCGGGAAAGTGGCGCATGGCCCAGCCGCGAAAGCGGGTTTCGGAGGTATAACTGCCGGTCAGGCAATGGGTGGTCCAAATGGCCCCGTCCTTGTCGAAGCCGTTGGAGCCGAAGGTGTATTCGTGTTCCCCGCTCCACCCCCAGGCGTCGCTGACGGTTTCGAAGCGGTCGGCGCGGCCGTCCTTGTCGGTGTCGAGGACGCGGGTGATTTCGCTTTGCTGGGTGGCGTAGAGCACGCCGTCCTTCCATGCCAAACCAAAGATTTCCGTGAAGCCGGTGGCGAAGAGTTTCCATTGGGGCTGGGGCGGGGTGGCCTCGTAACCGGTGGTAAAATAAATTTCCCCGCGCCGGGTGCCGATGGCGAGACGGCCGTCCGGGAGCACCAGCATGCTGCCCGCTTCCACCACCGCGCCGGGAGGCAGGGGGATGTCGGTGATCGTGTAATATTCCTGCTCGCGGTCATTGGGCTCCATCTCCGCCAGGTTGTCGGTGTTGATGTCCTGCAGGAGATCGGAAGGCTTGAGGCCGCGCCGATAACCGTTAAACCCGCTGGCTTTGGGCGCATACCCGCCGGGCACCGTCACGTCGGATTTGGCAGGGATTTTATCCTCCATGCCCATGCTCCAGTAGCAGGCGTTGACGAACAGGCGGCGCACACCCTCTTCCTTGAAATCCTCGCCATAGCCCATTGTGGTGGTGAAAACGCGGGCGGGTTTGCCGGAGGTTCCGGTGAAGGTTTTGGTCCACGCCACGGGCACGGGCGGCTTTTCCGGGTCGGGCGCGTCGGTGGGATTTTTCCCGGCGAGGGGTTGACCGAGGACGAGCGGCTGGCTGTCGCCTGACAAGGTGGTGATGGCGTAGGCATGACCGGGACCCCATAGGCGGCCGATGCCGCGCAGGATGGGGTGTTCTTTTTTGCCAGGGGGGATGATGCCGAGGGTGCTTTGGCTGCGGTAGCCGCCGTAGTGATTGACCCAGGTCTCACCGAGCACCTGCCGGCCGAAGCCGCCGGTGAACTCCTTGTCCGGGCCGCGCCAGGCCCATTCCGCGAACTTTTCGTTCCGGAATTTATCGTAGTCGAAGGCGTGGGTGGCGGTGCGGATGCCGATGACAGGTCCTCCGGAATTCACATAATCCACAAACTTCGCCATCTGCTCCTCCGGCAGGTGGCGGAAGCGGGTGAAGACGACCATGAGGTCGGCGGTCTTCAGCGCGTCGAGCCCTGGAATATTGCTATTGACCTGCGGGTCGATCGTTCCGTTTTCGGGGTTGATGGCAAAGAGCACGGTGCAGGTGAAGCCATGCCGGGTGGCGAGCAGGCGGGCCATGGCGGGCATGGATTCCTCCGAGCGGTATTCCTCATCGCCGGTGACGAAGACGATCTGTTTGCCTTTGCCGGGGCCGCGTTTGCCTTCGTAGGTCAGCCATTGATCATCGCCGCGGGAGAGGCCGGGGCTGAGGAGGCCTGCCGTCAGCAGGAGGCCCAGGGCAAGGCGGAAGAGGGAGGATTTACCAGACATAGTCGATCGCGAGAGTGGAGGATTTCAAGGTCGGGGAAATGGGGAGGATCAATTCCTGCTGTTCCCCTTTGCCCCGGACGGTGGCCGGATTGTCCCCGGCCGGCTTCAGCGTCAGTTGGCCATTCAGCCGACATTGGCCTGCACCCGCCGATGTCAGGGGGCCAACCGCAAGACGCAGATGGAGCCCGGACGGGGGCGGGGTATTGAATTTGAGGGTGCGGCGGAATCCCTGAGCCGGGGTGCCGAGAGGTGTCAGGAAGTCTTCGATCTCCGTGCCCGCGATGGTGTAGCGGAAGACCGGGCGTTTCAGGGCGTCGAGTTGATAGCCGTGGAATTTCATCGCGGGCGTCGCGCCGGCGGCGGCGGGCCACGGGTCGGTTGGATGGGTCAGGATGGCGAAGGCCGGGCCGTGGGGGAAGAGCACGGGATCGTCGCCCAGCGGACGGATCCGGCCCATGCCCTGACTGCTCCAGTGCGGCGAGACATTGAGAAAACGGCCTTTCCAGACGAGGGCGAGCCGCATTTCCTCGGCATCGAAGGCCGCGTTCAACTGACCGGGATAACCCGTCGCGATGCCGCGGAATCCGGCTTCCCACAGCTTGCCGCGATAGACCACAGCCTCGCCGCCCACCACCAATTCCATGCTTTGGCGGCTGAGCCCTTCCGGGAATTTCGCCTGCGGGCCGTCCGCCAGATACGTCCAGAGGGCGGCATGCTGGCGGTCGGTGTCGCCGTCCAGCAGGGCCGGGAGGAGACTGTGTCCGCCGGGCCAGAGCGCGGGCATGCGGGTGCCGGGGTTGAAGCGGTTGGGGTCGCGCAGGAAGCGGCGGAACCAGTCCT
>JAYUWQ010000002.1:0-6025 GCA_043753485.1 bacterium | reverse complement strand
GCTGCAGCACCATGCCGGCGGAAAGAACCGAGGGCAGGGTGACGTCGGCAAAGACGCTGGTGCTGAAAGCGAGGGAAAGGACTGGGAGAACAAAGGCGGTTTTCATGCCCGGTCATCACAATGGAGAGGTTGCCCCCTGGCAAGCTGAATTCTGCACGGGCCGCGCCCCGGCCGCCGGGTCAGGGCAGATTGAGCTTTTGCCCGATTTTGATCAGATCCCCGCTGAGTCCATTGGCAGAACGCAGGGCAGAAACGCTGGTGCCACTGCGCCGGGCGATGGAGGTCAGGGTATCGCCGCTTTGGACCGTGACCGTGCGGCCACTCCCGGCAGCGCTACTATTAGCCGGGGCGGGGGCCGTGTATGGATTTGGAGCCGCCGTGGTCTGCGGCTGCTCGTAGCTGCCGTAAGGATTCGGAGCCGCCGTTTGGCCATAAGGATTCGGCACCGGAGCAGCCGCTTGACCGTAAGGATTGCTGGCCGGGGCCTGGCCGTAGGGATTGGACTGCTGCCCGTAGGGATCATAAGCCGCCGCCGGTTCTTCCTTGGGCTTGAAAAGTTCACACGAGGAAGTGCAAAATGCGAGCAGGGCAGTGGCGGCAAGAGACAGAGGGCGCATGGCAGTAAAATTAAGGTGAGAGATTGTAGGAATTGCTGATATTTAAGCGATGTTTACCAATTGACAAGGTTTCTTTGCTGCGAAGCCCACGCCTTCCATGGAATGGAAAAATGCCGGACGGCCCCAGCACGGCCGCGGGCACGCCGGTCCAACGCAACGTTTCGTCCGTCAACGGTCCTTGCCCCCGGCCGCGATAGCCGCAATGGGATCAGTCGAGGCGATGGCTTTATGGGTGAATGCGAGCGCTCCCGCGGTGCTGGAGTAAGCCAGATAACTGGTGAGGGCGACCCGGTTTCCGGCATCCGGACCGCTGGTGAAGTAGCCATAAAGATCAATTTGGTCTTTCAATCCCGGGAAGGCTTCCCCGATGGTCTGGCGGAGCGGCACCTGCGCCGCGTAATTGTCAGCGAGTTGATCGAACGGGCCGTCGAAGTAGTCGTTGCGCAGAATGCTGGCCTCGCGGACGCCGGTCAGGACTTTCCGCTGCGCATGGGCCCGGTCGGACCAGAACACAAAACCGGTGCGCCGGCCGATCAGGATATCCGGCGCCAGGGGAGTGAAGGATTCGGCGACCGGCTTTTCCTCATTCAGCACCCAGAAAAAACATTGGGCTCCGGCGTCATAACAAAGAAAAAACGGCAGACCGCTTTCGTCCCACGTCCGCGAAATAAACCGCTGGCGCGGCCCGAGCAGACCGGCGGCGGGCGGGAGTTGCGGGAGCGGGTGGAGATGGAAACGGACGGTTTTTCCCTCACACGAAATGTCACACGTGAGTGGATCAGGACAGGTCACTGTGACGCCCTCCTCCGCCCCGAGACGGCGGGCGATGCTGAGCTGATCCTTGGCCAGAGTTTCGTCAGGAAACTCCAGCCATTCGGCGTAGGCGAATGAAACGATGCCTTTTTCCCGCAGACCGCTCGCGGGGCGGATATTGCCCCGGATTTCCCGCCCCCCGGCGGTGAGCCGCCAGTAAAAGTAATTTTCGGTCGGATAAACCATCACCTCCGCTGGCAAGTGCCGGAACACCCACGCCCACACGGCATCGCTGTTCCGGAAATCCAAACCGGAGGCGCGCCAGGCTTCGGTCAGCGGCTGATGCAGGTCCAATAGCGGAGGACCCGCGGCCGGCGGGGCCTTCGTCATGGCCGTGGCCCCGGAGTCCGGCCGCACCGCAGCGGAAGTGCCGGTGCCCTCTTCTGCCGCCGGAAGCACATTACCCCACAGCAGGAGGGAAAAGATCAGCCAGCGTATCATGATTTCTCTTTGCGGGCCGGACGGGGAAACACAATCGGAAAGGCGCGGGGAAAGGAGCAGATTTAAACCAGGCCGGCAGCTCCGGGACGGGTTGACCGGCCGGTGATTCCCTGCCCCGTCAGGCATGGGCGGTGAACCAATCCGCCCCCTGCCCGAGCTCCACCACCACGGGGACGGCCAGCGGCAAGGCCTCCTGCATCAGTCCGGGAATCAGGCCCCGGATGGCATCGCTTTCGGCATCAGGCACTTCGAAAACCAGTTCATCATGGACCTGCAATAACATCCGGGCCGCATAACCCCCGCTGCGCAGGGCTTCCGCGATGCGTACCATGGCGATCTTGATCATGTCCGCCGAAGTGCCCTGGATCGGCATATTGATGGCAGTGCGCTCCGCCGCTTTGCGGACGTTCACGTTGCTGGAATTGATGTCGCTCAGGTAGCGGCGGCGACCGGTGATGGTTTCGACATAACCGCAAAGTTTGGCATCCTCGACGGTGTTTTCCATGTAGCGCTTCACGCCGGGATACTGCACGAAATATTCCTCGATGAGCCTCGCGCCTTCACTCCGGGGAATCCCCAGGCGCTGCGCCAGTCCGAACGCGCTGATCCCGTAGATGATCCCGAAATTCACCATCTTGGCGGTGCGGCGCATGTCGCTGGTCACCCCGGCAAGGGCCACGCCATGCACCCGGGCGGCGGTGGCAGTGTGAATGTCGATGCCCTGCTCGAAGGCTTCCATCATGTGAGGATCGCGGCAGATGCTGGCCATCACCCGCAGCTCGATCTGGCTGTAGTCCGCGGACAGCAGCGACCACCCCGGGCCGGGTGCGATGAAGGCCTTGCGGATTTCCCGGCCGGCCTCGGTGCGGATGGGGATGTTTTGCAGGTTGGGGTTGTTGGACGCCAGCCGCCCGGTGGCGGTACTGACCTGTTGAAAGGTGGTGTGCACCCGCCCGGTGCGCCGGGCAATCGCCTGCGGCAGAGCATCGACGTAGGTGCTTTTCAATTTCGAGGCCTCGCGATAGGCCAGCAGGTCCGCCACCACGGGGTGTTCATCCGCCAATTCTGCGAGGATATCCTCTCCGGTCATGTATTGGCCGGTCTTGGTTTTTTTCGGTTTTTCGATCAGTTTGAGTTGATCGAATAACACTTCCCCAAGCTGCTTGGGCGAGTTCAGGTTGAACTTGGTTCCCGCCTTTTCGTAAACAGACAACTCCAACTGCGCGATCTCCTTTTCCAACCGGATGCCAATGACGCCCAGCACGGCTGGTTCCAGTTTGATCCCAGCGGCCTCCATGCCGGCCAGCACCGGCACCAGCGGGCTTTCGATTTCATAAAAGACACGGTCCTGTTCCAGCTGGTGCAGTTTCGGTTCAAGCAGTGGCTTCAATTGCAGGGCCAAGTCCGCCCGTTCCATGGCGCGGTCCGGACGGGCGGTGTCTTCCGGCTCCATGCCGGGCATGAGGAGCTGGCCGGAGGGTTCCACGGCCTTTGGCGTAGCCAGAAGGTAGCCCAGCAAGGATTCAGCCAGATAATCCAGCGAGACCTTTTGCTCGGGATCAATCAGGGCCTGCGCCAGCATCCCATCAAAAATCCTGGCTTGTACCGGAACGGCACCATGCAGCAGCAGGACCTGGATGGATTCCTTCAAGTCATGTCCCACCAGCGTGATCTCCGGATTTCCCAGCACTGCCGCCACCTCTGCCGCGAGTGCCACGGAATCGACTCCGGTCAGATAATAGGCCTCATGCGCCGCCGGAGCCAGCGCGATGCCCCGGATGTCCGAGGCCCGGGCACCGGCACCCTGCCAATCCACCGCAAAGCCGGTGATGCCCGCCTCCAGCGCTTTGGCCAGCGCGGCCGCGCGGGACTTCGCAGAGTCCGCGATGGTCCATTCATGCGGCACGGTGTCGTGTGTGTGCAGCACCGGCACCGGCGGTGCAGCGGGGGCCGATCCCGCGTCGTCCGGCAAGGCGTTTTCCTCGCGACGATGGAATCCCCGGCCTGCCCTGAAGTTTTCGCCAAACAAACGGCGGCCCACCGCATTGAATTCAAATTCCACCAGGAGCGATTGCACCGCGTCCTCATTCAGGGGCTGCCGGATCAGTTCGCCCAGATCAATATCAATCGGCACATCCAGTTGGATGGTGGCAAGGTCGCGGGAGAGCCTCGCCTGTTCTGCATGGGTCGCCAGATTCTCCTTCTGTTTGCCCTTCAGCTTGTCGAGATTCGCCAGGATATTCTCCATGCTGCCGAATTGCTGGATCAGGCTTTTGGCGGTTTTTTCGCCAATCCCGGGCACCCCTGGGATATTGTCAGAAGCATCGCCCCACAGGCCGAGGATATCGATCACCTGCTCCGGCCGTTCCACCAGCCACTGCGCCTGAACTTCCGCCACTCCTATCACCTCATGGTCGCCCCCTTGCCGGCCCGGTTTCCACATGAAGGTCCTCCCATCCACCAGTTGGGCGAAATCCTTGTCCGCGGTGACCATCCAGGTGGTGAAGTCCCCTTCGGCTTCGGCCCGTTTGGCGAGGGTGCCGATGATGTCGTCCGCTTCATAGCCATCCAGCTGCAGCACCGGAATCCGGAAGGCCTCCATCAGGCGTTTCACGTGCGGGATGGCCTTGCTCAGGTCCTCCGGCATTTCCTGCCGCTGCGCCTTGTAGGCCGGGAAACGCTCATGCCGCGCGGTCGGCGCACTGGTATCGAAGACCATGGCCAGATGCGTCGGTTTTTCCTTGGTGATCAGCTCCACCAATGTGTTGGTAATCCCGAGCATGGCCGAGGCATTCAGCCCGTAACTGGTCATGATCGGTTTCGCCGCGAACGCAAAATGCGCCCGGTAGACGAGCGCCATGCCATCGAGCAGAAAAAGTCGTTTGGAGTCCATGCGTTTCAAATGGCATGAAATCCGGCAGGCACCACGGCGGAATGCAATGGGCGTTTGGCCCCAACGCCGCGCACAACCCGCTCCCCTGATTACTCGAAGACCACCTTCAGCTTTCCGGACTTGGGAGCCGCCGCTTCACCGAGACTTTCCGCGAGGTGTCCGGATGAAACCGGAGCTGCCACCGCCGGGGCGGAAGCCGGCGCACCGGCTTCGAGGGCGGCTTTCAGGGCACCTTCCACCATCTGGCCGCAATGGATTTTCATCGGAGGCAGCGGCCCGAGCGGCGTGGACATTTCGGCGGCGGAAAGCAAGCGGGCTTCGGCCACGGTCCGGCCTTTCAACATCTCCGTAGCCATGCTGGCGACCGCGATGGCGGTCTGGCAGCCGAAGCTCTGGAACGACGCCCGGTCAATCACCTTCTGCCCGTCCTTTTCGGTGAATTTGAGCCACATGCGCACCATGTCACCACACTCGGGGCTGCCGACCGTGCCCACGGCATCGGCATCGGTCATTTCGCCGAGGTTGCGGGGATTCGAGATGGCGTCGTTGAGAAGTTGTTCGTCCATGGTGGGGGAAGGTAAGAGGGTTCAGGGTTCAGGGTTCAGGCAAGGGCATTGGTTGATGAATTCTGAAACCTGAAACCTGAACCCTTTTACCTATTCTACTCCATCTCCAACTTATACCGCCGCACCGCCGGATCGACTTCGGTGCTCCAGGCATCAATGCCGCCGGCCAATGACTTCACCTGCTGGAAGCCGTGGCCGATGAGGTAGGCGGCGGCGTCGAGACTGCGGAGTCCGTGGTGGCAGTAGACTACGATCGTTTGGGTTTTGTCGCCGGAATGGAAGAAGTCCTCCAACAGGGGCTGGGTCATGAGTTCGGCCCCGGGGAGACGGACAGCTTCGAATTCCTCACGGGAGCGGACGTCGAGGAGGCGCGGAGGATGGGGAGAATCCAGCGCGGCCTTGAGGTCAGCGGCGGCGATTTGCATGGCCGCATCGTTTTCCTGACTGGCGAGGAGGTGGGCGATGGCTTCGTCCACCGGCATGTCCTCGTTGCGGGCGCAGACCTCGGCCAGCGTTTCGCTCAACTGGAAACCGCAGCTGGAGCAGCCGCCGACGTGGTATTTGGCGAAGAGGGCGCGGCGGGCTCCGGGGAAGGCGTCGAGGAGTGCCCCCATGGTGAGTTCGGGGTGGATGGGGGGCGGGGGTGATAGGACCATAGCGTTGAAAAAACTCAGCGGGAGCTTCGTCCACCGGGG
>JAYUWQ010000001.1:0-2432 GCA_043753485.1 bacterium | reverse complement strand
AGGTCCGGCCATCCGGCAAGGTCCCGGCCGGATCAACCGGCTGGCCGGGGCGGAACGCAAAGGGCTGGCCATTTTTACCAAAGCCCGGCACCTTCTCTCCCTCACCCAGCGCCCGGTAGTGATCGCGCCAGCCGCCCATCACATCAAAGCTCTCCAAAGCAAAACCCGGAGGATCCATTTTGTCATGGCAGGACGCACAGGACGCCTGCGACCGGTGTTTCTCCAACTGCTGCCGGATCGTGGTGGCCCCCCGGATGTCCGGCTCCACCGCAGGCGTGCCCGGCGGCGGCGGCAGCACCACATCGCCCAGCAGGCGTTCGGTGATCCAGGCTCCCCTCAATACGGGTGAAGTCGTAGTGCCATTGGCCGTCACCTTCAGCACGATTGCCTGGGTCATCAATCCGCCGCGGGGATTTTCCGGCGGTACGGGCACCCGCCGGAAACCCGATCCGGTCACCCCGGCAATCTGATAAAGATCGGCGAGGCGCTCATTGATCATGAGAAAATCTGAATCCACCAGATTCCGCGCCGGCAGATTGTGTTTCATCAATTCCATGAAAAACAGCTGCGATTCACGTTGAGCCGATTCACCCACATAATCGTCCAGATAATAGTCAGGGTACAAGCCACTGTCCGGGCTGGTCACCGTCACCTTCCGCAAGTCCAGCCAGTAGTCGAGGAAGGCCTCCACAAAGCGTTCCGCTCCGGGTGAATCCAGCAACCGGTCGGTCTGCGCCCTCAGCACGTCCGGGTCGTGCAGTTTCCCCTGAACAGCCAACTCCCGCAGCGGCGCATCTGGGACCGAATTGACTAGAAAAGAGGCCAGCCGGTCCGCCAGGTCCCAATCCGTCAGGGCGCCCGGCGTTTCATGCCAATAGAGAAACTCCGGCGAGCACAACACCGCGGTGTAGCCGGCCAGCATCGCCTCGGTGAAACTGCTGCCGGTCTCCCTCGCATGCCGGACCACCGGCAGGAAACGCGGCCCCTGCCCCGCCCCGGCCGCGTGACGGTAGGCTTTGGTCAGAAATTGTTCCAGCAACTTCGCCGCGTCTTCCTCCGGCTGGGCCGGAACCACCTCCACCGGGAGGTCGGGTTTGGTGGAGGCCTGCAGCGGAAGATCCCCAAACAACAAACGGTGTCCCGCCGTCGGCCATTGATCATAGAGCGGTCCCTCGACTTCCAGCCAGCGGAAGCTCACCCCGGGCTGCCCTTCGGTCGTGGCCAGGGGATTCTGCCAGTTTGGCGGACGGGATCGGAACAGCCGCACCGCATCCGGCCGGATCATCTCGCCTTCCTGCAGCCATACTTCCATGTCATGAGCTCCCGGCTCCACCCCGGCATCGAAATTCCCCAGCTTGCGCAGCAGACCCGGCGGCATCACGCCATAGACGGTAATGGGTTCCGACCGGCGTCCTTTTGAAACGTTATCCAAATCCGGCACCCACCAGCGTTTCTCCTTCCCCGGCCCGACCCATACCGCATGGGCATGAATCCGGACCCGGTAGCGGCCCGATACCGGCGCCTTGAATTTCCCCCACTGGGGCTGGAGCGGCTCGTAGCTGCTGGCCACCACTCCCACGCCTTCCATTTCCCGCACTCCCGGGTTTCCAGGTCCGGCCGTCATCGGTTCCTTCCCAGCCCTAACCTCAGGTTGCGGGGCAAATCCCAGCACGGGAAACGTCGCCCGCTCGGGGCTGCGGTTGAATTCCCCGAATTTCATGGGCCCTGTCCAGCTTTTGTCGTCCCTCGAATAGTAACGGATCGTCTCCGTGACTGGCCGGGCAACCCCGGTTGCCATCACTTCCCGCAGCACCGCATCCGCCGTTTGGAGATAGCGCGCCATCTGCACGTGCGAGACATCCAGCGATTCCCCGATCCGGTTGAAGCGGAACGATTCCCCGTCCTCCGGCAACCGGTCACGGACCTGCAGCCATGGGGCCGCAAACAAATCGCGCAGGGCATTCTCGTATTCATACCGGTTCATCCGGCGCTCAGTCGTCCGCCCGTCCCGGGCCGTCACCGCTTGCTCGGCCGTGGTCAGCGATTTCGTCAGCGATTCCAAAAAGACCTGCCGGTCGCCCGCCGCCGGCTGGGGTTTGTTTTTTGGGGGCATCTCTCCCGCCGCCACCCGGTCGTGGATTCTCACCCACCATTCGAACGTGCGTCCGTCGGAAAGGTCAGCTCCCAGTCCTTCCAAATCCAATCCCCCCTTTTTGGATTCGGCATCATGGCAATCCAGGCAGCTGTTCTTGAAGAAAGCCTGCAGCGCGGCCACCTCCGGACGGGCTGCGGTTTCTTCCGCGTGCCCCCACCCTCCCAGCAGCAGTCCAACCAGGACGATCCAATCAGCAGATTTAAGCATGTCTTTAAAAGTAGGGATGGATCCGTCCGCGCCCACGGGAGGTTGTGCCGCCTGTTACGCAGCCAGGAGG